>PMOP01000128.1 GCA_003161495.1 Acidobacteriota bacterium
TAAGCCATGCCAATCCCGAGGCTGCCGGCAACCCACCAGAGGAAGATTGCCATTAAAAAAGGCTTCCACGCAAAATAGAAAAGTGCCACCACCGCGCCGATGTGGAATGCGACCATGAAGAAAGTCGTAACCCAATTCACCGATTGAGTAAATGTCTTGTCGCGTTTTTGATTGCTGTCCATGGCCCGGTCCCCTTTGTCAGCGCTTAAATGTTTCTAATGTTTGCGCGTTCTCATGCTTGGATGCGGGTCTGGTATTTCCACCCATTGCCGCCTGAATTGAACGTAACATGAGGCTAGGAAACGCTTTGTAATACTTCTGTAATTGTTGATTCGAGTGGACAAAATGACACACGAAACGGGCGAAATCTTTGCCATACCCCGTAATCAATAACAACACTTTGCAATTGTTACTCCTTGTGATATCAAGTGGCCATCTCGGAGTACCCAAGGCGGCCCGATGTCGATCAGCAACCTGCCCAGTTCCAGGTTTCTGCTGCTTCACTTTTGCCTTTGTTTCATCCCCATCGCGGCATGGGCGCAGGCGCCTTCGCCCCAGTCCCGCATTGTGGAGCGAGTGAACGAGAGCGCGCTGGTCACACTTCGTGGAAACACCCACCCGCTGGCCCAGCCTCAATTTGATCGGGGGACCGCCCCGCCGGATCTTCCGATGGAGCGAATGCTGCTCGTTTTGAAGCGCAGCGATGCACAGGCATCCGTGCTGCAGGGGTTGCTTGACGCGCAGCAAGATCCAAATTCACCGAGCTATCACCAGTGGCTAACACCCGATGAATTCGGCCGGCAATTTGGCCCGAGCGATCAGGATATCCAGACGGTCGCCACCTGGCTTCAATCGCACGGGTTCCAAGTCGCACGGATCGCGAAGGGGCGCGCCGTCATTGAATTTTCAGGGACGGCGGTGCAAATCCAGCAGGCGTTTCATACCGAGATTCATAAATACACGGTCAATGGCGCCGACCATTGGGCCAACGCGAGCGACCCGCAAATTCCCCAGGCCCTAAGTCCGGTCATCGTGGGCGTAAACTCCATGCACAATTTTCTGAAAACTCCCGCGCATCATATCGGCGGAGTATTTTCCAAATCCAGGCTGACGGGAGAGGTGAAATCTCTTCAGCCCGGATTTACTTTTCCGAATCCGAATTTTTGCGGCCCAACAAACTGCTACTTCCTCGGCCCGTACGATTTTGCGAAAACTTACAATGTTTCGCCGCTTTGGAACGCAAGCCCGGCGATTGACGGCACCGGGCAAAGCATCGCGAACATCGGCCGCAGCGATATCGTTCTGCAGGACGTGCGGGATTTCCGAAATCTTTTTGGATTGCCGCCGAACGATCCCCAATTCATCATTGATGGAACGGATCCCGGCCTGGTTCCTGGCGATGAAACCGAAGCGACGCTGGACGTGGAATGGTCCGGTGCGGTCGCCAAGGGAGCGACGATCGATCTGGTAATTTCCGCGTCGACCGAGACCACCGATGGAGTCGACCTTTCGGCCCTTTATGCTGTCGACAACAATACTGCGCCGGTCATCAACGAAAGTTTTCTGCAGTGCGAGCTGTTCCTGGGAACGGCTGGGAACGCTTTCGAAGATGCGCTTCGCGAGCAGGCCTCCGCGCAAGGCATCACCTTCATTACCGCCGCGGGCGATCAAGGCGCGGCGGGATGCGATTTCGGCACAGGGAATCCTCCCGAGCCGGCAACCTATGGCCTGATGGTGAATGGGCTCTCGTCCTCGCCTCACGGAGTCGCCGTTGGCGGAACGGATTTCCTGAATTTCGGGCCGAACCCCACGAGAAGTTCCTTAAGCTTGCCCAGCCCTTATTGGAGTACGACCAACGATACGCACCAAGCTTCCGCGTTGGGCTACATCCCTGAAAGCACGTGGAACAGCACCTGTACAAATAACATCTTCGTTGTTTTGCTCGCTGGTGTTACCACCGAAGCGAGTTGCAATAACGCACAGCTGTCGAATTTGGTGGACACGGAGGCGGGAGGAGGCGGCAAGAGCAATTGCATCACTTCGGATGGAGCGACGCCCGCCAGTTGTTCGGGCGGCTACCCGAAGCCGTCCTGGCAATCCGCTCCGGGCGTGCCCGCGGATGGTGCCAGGGATATTCCGGACGTCTCGCTGTTTGCGAGCCCCGGCTTTATGAACAGCGCGTACATCGTATGTGAAGCGAATCAAACGCAGTCCGGGGGCACCTGTGGCCTGACCGGTGTTGAATACGATTTTCTGGCTATGGGTGGGACCTCGGCCTCAGCGCCGGCCTTCGCCGGCATCATGGCGATGGTCAACCAATACACGCAATCCGCCGGGCAGGGAAATGCCAATTATATTTTATACAAGCTGGCCTCTTCCTCGACGCAGACCAGCGCAAATTGCAACTCCAGCGCCATTCCTGCCGGCGCCTGCATTTTCAATGACATCACCTCGGGAACAATAGCTACGCCCTGCGCGGCAGCGAGCCTCAATTGCACCTTGTCCAATGTGAGCGACACCTACGGCGTTCTTTCAGGTTACAAGGCTGGCACGGGCTACGACCTGGCGACAGGCCTCGGTTCGGTGAATGCTTACAACCTGGTTCATGCTCGGACTTCGCCGGGAATTTCCACGACAACGACGTTGTCTCTGAACAACGGCCAGGCTGTGAATATCACTCACGGGGTTTCCGTGAGTTTCAGCATTGCGATTTCTCCGAGCGCGGCTACCGGAGATGTTTCGCTGGTCGGCTCACCCACTGGCGGCAAACCCATCGCAATGGGAGAATTCACATTGCAAAACGGATCCGCTAGCGGCACGACGACATCGCTTGCAGGCGGGACATCGTACCAGGTGAAAGCGCACTATGCTGGAAATAGCACGTACGCCACTAGCGATTCCGCTCCAGTCACTGTGACAGTCGCTCCCGAGGCCAGCACGACACTGATTACGTTTCCGATATTCGATCCGAATACGGGCAATGAGACAGGGGACACGCCCACATCGCTAGTTTACGGCTCACCGTACATTGCGCGCGTGGACGTGGGGAATGCTAATGCAAAAGTAACCTTCCCGATGAAGCCGGTGTGCGCCCAGCCCACGTGCCCGACAGGGAGTGTCACTCTTACAGATTCGGTGACGGGCGGCGCGTCCGGCGTGTTCCCGCTAAACAGCCAAGGGTATACCGAATACCAAGCCGTTCAACTCACAGGCGGCGCGCACCAGATCTCGGCCAGCTACCCGGGGGACAACAGCTACAAAGCGAGCTCAAGCACATATTCGCTTAGCGTTACGCCGGCTATCATGCATCTGTCGCTCACCCTTCCCGCTAGCACTCTAATCGGTGTGCCGTTCTCTATCTCAGTGACCGGTACGACCACAGTGGTCGCTGCTCCTCCGGCGGGTACGGTCTCTATTTACGACGGTTCGACGCAGATACTCAGCTTGACGGGGCTTGGTGGCTATGGGGGGACGGGTTCTGGCTCGGGTCCGACCGCCACGGCGGGATTCGGTGTTGACACAGTCATTTCGCTTTCGGGGCTGGGAAGTCACTCGCTGACGATGACGTATAGTGGCGACCCGAACTACTCGGCGGCGTCAACAAGCCCTCAAATTGTCCGTGTTGTCTATCCCACTGACTTAACGCTGCAGTCTGCTGCGACGACTGTTAACTACGGAACTACTACCACCATGACCGCAACGCTGACCACGAATCGAGCGAGCCCGCCGCTCACTGGGCAAATCACTTTTACGTCCATGAGCGGTCAACAAACAATAGTGGCCGGACCCACAACTCAGATCATAATTAACGGGTTCGTAGCACTACTGGCAACGGCGACCATTACGCCTCAATCCAACGATTTCTATATGGCAAATTACGCCGGTGACAGCAACTTCGCGGTGGCTTCGGACACTTCCCCCTATATAACCGTGAATAGTCCGGTTTTCAACATTGTCCCGTCGCAGCCGGCTCTGGCCATTGCCACTGGTCAATCGGGGAGTCTAACTGTGACAGTCACCCCCGGTTACGCACTGACCGCTCCGGTCCAGTTTCAACTACCTTTGCCTGTCGTGCAAGGCGTAACCTGCAGCATTAGTCCCACCCAAACTCAAGTATCAGGAGCAGGCAGCGTGGTGGCCACGCTGACGTGCAGCGTGCCGGCTCCTTCGTCCTCTAACTCGACCACAAGTGTTTTTCCCTCGTCGAGATGGCCCAAGCTTGACCTCAGGGGTAGGTGGTGGATACTAAGCGGTATTTTTGCTGTCGTAGCCATAGCATTTTGGCTCTTGCCTATGCATTTGCGTTTGAGGCGTCTCGCCTACGCTTACATGCTCCTCGGTGCCATCACCTTCATAATAGGCTGTGGTGGAGGCGGCGGTAGCGCAAGCGGCGGTGGAGGCAGCGGAGGTGGCTCTGCTACTCCTACAATTACGACGCTGACAGTTGCGAGCACGAAGGTGGCGACGTCCACCCTCGCGGCAACCGTCCAAGTGACTGGCGCAAACTCCCCGACGGGCACGGTCAGTTTGGGTGTGATGGGAGAATCGTGGAGTTTTGGCACGGCACCGCTGGCAAACGGTATAGCACAGTTTTCATACTATTTGGGCGCTCCGGGCGCGTTCTCGATGATGGCGCAATATAGCGGCGACTCGCGGAACCTCTCCTCCCAAATTCATACCCCTCTGATCGTTGTGCAGTCCGGTCTCGCTGGATACGTGACGGTCAACGTAACTCTCGGCCCTACTACAAATCAATTGAGCGTCCCACTCACAATCCAATAACTGGTTCGCGTCGCGAGCCCTGCGCCGTGTGTCTGTGCCCCGGAAAAGGCGCAAGGAATTCAAGGATTTTCTATGCAGAACCTAAGGCCAGAGTTGGTTCAGCAGGATGGCGAGCCTTGCGCCACTTTGCGCAAGTCGAACACGAACTATTGGAACGGCCATATTCTGATACGCGTCCTGGAGTTGCTCATTTAGCTTTAGCACGCGCGCGGAAACGTGATTGTCATCGGCGCAGGATGTGACTCGTTGCGGTTTCTCCACTGGGTCAGGCGCGGGCAATTTGCCGTACACCTTCTTCATCGCCAATTGATAACTTTCCCAGGCCCAGGCATCGATGTTGGACGGACTTTTCTGCCATCTCGAAATCTTGCTTTGGAAGGATTGATCCAGGTCATCGGCGACTTGCTCCACGGTTTTTCCAGTTGTCGCTCTCTGCAGGATGTTTGTATCCCAGACTCCGTGCAGGTTCGGTGCGTAACTTTCCGTTTGCGGATTTCTCAATTGCGGCTGGGCGTCAAAGAACGCCACCGGGACGCAATTGCCGCCTTCATCGTTATTGGTTATGGCGTGCAGAGGCTGATGCACGTCGCCGACAAAATGAATCAGAAAACGTAACGCGTCGCCCCGTTTCTGAGGGTCTGCTTCCGAGGAACGCAGAATCGCGAGTTGATCTTTGATGGCGTGCGTGACACAGCTTTCTTTTGGATCGCAGAATTTCTCCAGGTCGCGAATCTTAGTGCCGCGCGGAATATCGATGTAATGCCACGGTGGCGTTTCTGGACGTAATCCGCGAATATCATCGGGCCATGTGGAGGCGTCGGCCAAGGGATCGGCGCCGCCCTCTTTGCAGTACCGGCTGAGTTTCGGATCGATGGGGCCTTCGGCAAGGATTTTTTTCGCCATGGCCAGCGCGTGTGGCGTGAGATGCTTTTCAGCCAGCAACGCGACCACCTGGTGGCCTTCACATCCCCAGGCGCGCGCCGGTGCCGGCAGACTTACCACGGCGACAAGCAAAAGGCCGGCAAAAATTCCCGCGCGCAAAAAGTCGCGCGGCCAAGAATTGCGGACTGATACGGAACGGGAAGAGGGAACGCGAAGCACCTCGTTACTCGGTATCATTCGTCCTTCTCGACCAATTTAATGGAAGCGGAATTGATGCAGTAGCGCTGGCCGGTTGGGCGCGGGCCGTCGGGAAAAACGTGGCCGAGGTGCGCGTCGCAGCGGCTGCAGAGCACTTCCTCGCGCGTCATCCCGTGGCTGATGTCGCGATCGATCTCCACTTTTGTCTCATCGACCGGCGCAAAGAAGCTGGGCCATCCGGAACCGGAATGAAATTTAGTTTCCGAACTGAACAGCGGCTGCCCACAACAGATGCAGACGTATATTCCCGGCTCTTCCACGTCTTCGTATTCGCCTGTCCCGGGCGGCTCGGTTCCTTTCTGGCGGGTCACATGATATTGCTGCGGCGTCAGAATCTTGCGCCATTCGGCTTCGCTCTTGCGAATTTTTTCGGCCATGACAGTCCTCGCCGGAACATCTTAACATCGAGACGAATTGGGAAGAAATCGCTTGCCTTCGAGCTTGCACAACGGACAGAATCTCACGAACGGAAAGCGTGACTGGACGCGTTCAATCAAAAAATGGACAAGGAAATGGGCCGGAAAATGGATGTTCCGAAATGAAGCGACTGCCGGGAAACTTTGCCGCAATTCTCTTAATTGCAACATTCGGATTTGCAGCGCTGATACTCGCCGCTCATTCCTCCTTTGCGCGCCAGTCCGCGGCAAACGCTGTGAAAACGCCTTCCGCAAACGAACCCGTGCCGGCCCTGACTCCTTTTGTGGAAGAGCACGCGCACTTTGACGAGAAGAATCCTGCCGGCGCGGTCCGTTCGGCGCTGGCCGCACTGGGCCGTGAAAACGCGGCCATGATAATTTTTCAGATTTCACCAGATACATTCGATCATCCCGGCCGTTATGATTCCGAAATCATTCTCGCCGAAGTCAAAAAACATCCGGGAAAACTTGCGATCACGGGCGGCGGCGGTTCGTTGAACGCCATGATCATGAAATCCGTGGCCACCGGCGATGCGAGTCTTAAAGTTCAAAAAGAATTCAAGGCGCGCGCGGAAGAACTTTTGCGCGAAGGCGTGATCGGGTTTGGCGAAATGACCGCCGAGCATTTTGACGGCTTCACGCCGTATCAGTCCGCGCCTCCCGATCATCCGCTTTATCTGCTGCTCTCCGATCTGGCCGCGCTGCACAATGTCCCGATTGACATCCATATGGAGGCGGTCCCTCGAGAAATGCCGCTGCCGCCGGACCTGAAGTCTCCGCCGAATGCGGCTCGGTTGCATGCGAATATTGTCGCCTTTGAACGGCTTTTGTCGCACAATCCGCGCGCCAGAATTATCTGGGCGCACCTGGGTTCGGACTTCACCGGCTTTCGGACCGTGGAACTCGATCGCCGATTGCTCATAGCGCATCCCAATTTATTTATGGAGATCAAAACGGATCCGCAGGCGCCCGGAAGAAATTATCCGCTCGGCAGCGACGGCAAGATCAAGCCGGAGTGGCTGAAATTGTTCACGGATTTTCCGGATCGTTTCGTCCTGGGAAGCGATCAGCATTATCCGGAACCGGCGGACGCCGACAAGAGATGGCAGGAGACCATTCTGCTGTTCAACCAACTGCCCGCATCGGTGCGAAAGAAAATCGGCACGGAAAATGTCGCCTCAATTTATGGAAATGCCGTGGCGTCATCCCTGCATGCCGCCAAGAACTGAATCCTGGAAAGAAACGAGGAATCTGGAAATGAATCGCCGTGATTTATTCAAGAGTTCGCTCGCCGCGTCAGCGCTCGCGCTGACCAGCCGTGGCGCAAACGCTTCCCCGGCTCCCGCCGCCGCGGAATTTCCGAAGGCTCCGGGGCTCACCAAATCCGTTGCGGAATTTATTGTCCAGACAAAATACGAGGACATTCCGGCGGATGTGATCGAGTTAGGCAAGAAGTCGATTCTGGATGGATTTGGATTGGCGCTCGCGGGATCGGCATCCGTGATGGGGCCGATTGCGCGGAAATATGCGGAATCTTTTGGGTTGAGCGAGATGCGGGCCAGCGTCATCGGCACCGGGATGAAGGCCCATCCACGTTTCGCGGCCTTCGTGAACGGAGTTTCCATTCACGCGGACGATTACGATGACACGCAACTTTCCGCGGCAAAAGACCGCATCTATGGCCTTCTGACGCACCCAACCGTTGGTGTGCTTCCTCCCGCGTTTGCGCTTTGCGAGCTCGGACACCGTTCCGGCAAAGATTTCATGGTGGCGTATCACATGGGCGTGGAAGTCGAGACCAAGATTAACGAAGCAATTTCGCCGCGCCACTACGACGAGGGTTTTCATTCCACCGGAACGTGCGGCACATTCGGCAGCACCGCGGCATGCGCGAGGCTTCGCGGCCTGGATGTGAAGCAAACAATTTACGCTCTGGGAATCGGAGCCACCGAAGGCGGCGGCTTCCGCGACAATTTCGGTTCCATGACCAAACCTTTTCAGGCGGGACACGCCGCGGAAAACGGGACTGTCGCCGCCGATCTTGCCGCTCTCGGATGGACCGCTGCCGTGGACATTCTGGAGGCGCCGCTCGGATTTTTTCAGGCCGAGGGCGGGGGTTTCGATCCGGATGCCATCGTCGGCCGCCTCGGAAAACCGTGGACGCTGGTATTCCCAGGTGTTTCGATCAAGCCGCATCCGTCCGGCTCGCTGTCTCATCCCGCCATGGGAGAAATGCTGCGCTTGATTCATGAGAATGACATCAAAGCCGCTGACGTGGAAAAAGTGGACGTGGGAGCGAACCATGCCATGACCACTTCGCTCCTCCACCACGATCCCATGACCGGGCTGCAAGGAAAATTCAGCATGGAATTTTGCATGAGCATTCTGCTGCTCGATCGCAAGGCGGGCCTTGTGGAATTTCAGGATAAGGTCGTGCAGCGGGCCGATGTGCAGGAGATGATCAAGCGCGTGCACTTCTACATTGACCCGGTGGCGGAAAACGCCGGACTCGACAAAATGACGAGCCTGCTGAAAATCACCATGAAAGACGGAAAAGTTTTTTCCGGGCGCGCCGAATTTGCGAAAGGCAGCCCGTCCAATCCCATGAGCTATGACGAGGTGGCCGACAAATTCCGAGGGTGCGCCGAATTTGCGAAGTGGCCCACAGCAAAAACGGAATCTGTCATCGCCTCCGTGAAATCATTGGAAAACATTTCAGACATGAGCAAGCTCGTACCGGCTTTGACAAGTTGAGATCCAGCAAGGAGTGACCGCGACTGGCCTTAACTTCTCAAGGCGAGCGACGCAGGTGTTTTGTGGCGCCGGCGTCTCGCCGGCGATTTTTCTGATCACCATCCACGGCAAAAAACGCCGGCGGGACGCCGGCGCCACAAAATAGCGGAATCTGTCCTGTCGAAAGGATGCATGGAGCCGATTCCAGAGC
>PMOP01000418.1 GCA_003161495.1 Acidobacteriota bacterium
GCCGCGACCCACAAGGACCATTTGGCAGATGGATTCTAGAAAAATCGCGGGCGGGCGTCCAGTTCCTGACCGTTTGCAAAGATCACTTTTTCAAAGCGCATGGTGGGCGAGCCATCCTTGTTGGGATTGCCGACGATGGTTACCTGATCGCCGGGCTTGAGCGAGTCCTTGCTCCAGCCGTGATTCGCCAGGCGGTTCGGGCCGGGGCATTCGGCCACCCATTTCACTACATTTCCATGACCGTCGGCAGCGGTGAAGATAATCTGGGAATGGGGATTGGACCAATCAAACTCGGTGATGGTGGCCTTGAACGTGGCGTCATGGCTGCGGTCGTACATCGACATCGAATGGTGGGCAAATGCCGGCCCGGAAATCAGCAAGGAAGCGGCAAGCACTGCGAGAAACAATGCGATCCTGGTTTTCACCATGACACCTCTCGAACTCCAAATTTCCGGCCGTGCGTTACGAGCCATGCGCCCGCACTAGATATACGCGCGCGTGCCGCAAGATGTTTCAACAAAAATCCCACCGCAAGTGATTGTTTACGAGGATACTCCGCGTCCCGTGAATCTTCAAATGACTCTCCCTTAGGCGCCAACGCCCGGATTTCGATTCGTCAAACGTATTCCGCGAATTAAAAATCGCAATTTGGAAATTCTAAGAAGTGGTTTTATAATGGGGGCAATCGACAGCTTGTCGATATCGGCAACCATGCCGAGAAGGAGGTGATCCAGTGAGGTACGGTTTATATTGATTTGAGATGCACGGGAGGCGCTTGTGATTCCGCCGGGCGCCTCTCTTTTTTTTCTCCCGCCTGCCAGTGAATCGACGAATTCTCCGTTGTTGATTAAGACCTAAATTAAATGTAGATTGTTCAGCCAGAACGTGGCTGGTCTGAAAACAAAACTGACTACAAATTAAATTAGATCTTGATGCGAGTGAAAGGACGAAAACCAATGCGAGCGAATTTGAAGCAATCGGTAATTGCTGTGGCACTTTTGTTGATGTTAGGAGGAGCAACTGCGGCGGTTCGAGTAGCGTCGGCGCAACAGGCTCCGCCGCCGCCCCCGCCTTCCAAGTTTAAATTAATGAGTTCGGCTTATGCCGAGGGCAGCATGATTCCTACTCAGTTTTCCTGCGCTGACCCCAATGCGACTTCGCCGGCGCTGTCCTGGAGCAACCCGCCATCAGCGGCGATGAGCTTCGCAGTGATCATGCACGATACCGACGCCGCTCCGATGAAAGGCGTCATGGACGTTACGCACTGGATTTTCTGGAATATTCCGGCGAGTTCCACTACCGTGGCTGCCGCGATCAAGCCGGATTCCTCGCCCGACGGCATTGTGCAGGGCAAGAATATTCGCAGTGTGAACGGCTATCAGCCCCCGTGCCCTCCTCCGGGCGCGACGCCGCACCATTACATTTTTGAAATCTACGCGCTGGACACCAAGCTGGATCTGGCCGCGGGGTCTCCACGAGCCGATCTTCTGAAGGCCATGGACGGGCATGTGGTCGGGAAAGCCACCTACGTCGGGCTCTATGGCCGATAGTCGCATGTCGCTACGCGATTAGCGCGTGTCGGGCGGGGCTTCCGTTCAGAACTGACCTTCACTGTATTCGCGAAGAATAATAAAAAGCCGGGGCGAGAAAGCCCCGGCTTTTTAATGCCTAGCCTTGTCGCTCCAGACGCGGCCAACAACGATAGATTGCGAGCCAGCGGCGACGCGGCGTTTTCGGATTCTTCCTATTGGAAATTAAGATTAACCGCGGGGAAATGAATGTTCAATTTGTAGCAAACGTAGAGAATCAGGATTGCGCCCAACGTCGAAAAAATCAGGCCGGCGGGATGATATCGCTCATTGGCCGGGCGCGAAAACATGTGGGTGACGGCGCCCCCAAGAATCGATCCGATAATGCCGAGCACGATTGTCCAGAAGATCGTCATGTGCACGTGCATCACCGATTTTGCGATTACTCCTGAAACTAAGCCAATCAGAATGTACCAGAGAAGATGAAACACGCTTTTTCTCCATTTTCTGCTTTCAAACGTCGCCGAATATAGCCATGCGTTTGGAATATGGCTAGATTTCGCCGTGGCGTCATTCGGCTTCCCACATTGAAACTCCAACCGCACTCCAACGTCTGTCTCTTATTGAACAGTTTTGAGAGTGCAGCGCCGTGTGAGGTCCACGGCGGCGCGCATTCTAAAAAAAGCGCTCTTATGGGACGGGCACTTCTATGTATTGGAATGGAGATTCGACATTCTTATACCAGTGGAATGTATCGGGCGGCATGATGAACATATCCCCTTTGCTGATCCGGCGGGACTCGCCGCCCTGGATGAAGTGTCCGCCAAATTTGTCGGGCGCTGCAGCTTTCGCCGAGCCGCCGACGGTCATGGTCGCGGCACCGCTCACCACATAGACGACCGCAGTGTAGCCCGTGTGACTGCACCCCTCAGGTTTGCACGCAGCGTTCACGGATTCCCGGCTGTGCGTCTCGACGTTGTAGGTCTCTTTTCCTGAGGTGTGGCTCCAAAGAAGATCGCTGCCTCCATTGGAGATAGCTTTGGCAAACGATGCGTCGAGTTTCTGGTGATCGAAGACGGTGACAACACCGGCGGATGAATTTTGCTGTGCGGTAATTTTGGCATGCCAGAGCGCGCCGATTGCAACGACCGCTAAACCAGTCAGCACGGTCCTTCGGATGTTCCACATCGTTTTCATACCTCCATTAAGTAATCCGGTCGGAAATTCGACCCGTCTTCCCGGGATTGGACTGCAATCGGGGGACGAATGTCAACCGAGTTTCGCTTTGATGCGCTTGCGTACCGCGATGTTTGGCGGGCGTCACCTGGAAGCGGAAGGGCGATCGGTTCCCGCGGGATCGGCGAAAGCTACGATCTCTGATCCGATTGCGCATTGATCGGAGTTGACTTTATGTTGAAGACCACTTTTCTGAGGGTTTTGTCAGATTGCCGCTCGCGATGGAACTCTTCGTATTTCGCCTGAAATACAGATCGTCCCGGTTCCTCCTAAGCAATTCCCCTGATTGTGATTGCCGCCTGCAATGAGCAAAATCGATTCTAGTAGCGGGACGAGCGCAACGAACGACAGGAGGAAGCGAATATGTTCGGATACGGATTGCTCGGAAGCTTGTTGATTATTTGTTTGATCATTTGGATTGTTAAGAGTCTGTAAGGCGACAAAAAAAAACGCAATTCCTGGGCGTGGCCGAGGCTCTGTGAGGCAGGCGCGAAGAGCGGGCTAAGCGATTCCTTGCAGTTCGCTGGCCGGCCTGTTCGGCAACGCAGGGGTATATGCGGCGAATCGACCTCGCGCCTTCGCCTTTTTCGGTTGGCACTAGGTGTCGGCTGTTTGGGCAGCGCGGAGAGGACGAAGGGGAAAAACGGGAGTGCCACTCCAAATGGACAAAGTTAGCCGTCTTTGGGCCAAAAACAGGCGCGCACTACAATCCGTGCAACGAAGCATACTGAGGCGGTATCGCTGGAGCGCAACCTGTTATCGGAGATGGCCTGCACACCGGAGGGCAATGCGGAGACTGCACAAAACATGACGAGCGGCGCGACGAGATTGCCTCACCGAATTTAATCAATATCTTGAGGCGCGTGATCCCAAGATCTTCCTAGATTCCCCAGAGATATGTTCTGAACTGCACCCTGATTCCCACGCCATTCACTAGCGCAAACACGAGCAGTACCGACCAGAATTGCAGCAGACTACGCGAAAGAG
>PMOP01000083.1:0-2128 GCA_003161495.1 Acidobacteriota bacterium
GCCAGCTTCACGAGCGCGCGCCGTCCCGAGTGGCGCAAGCCCAGCGCCGCCGCGATTTCCCGCAAGCTTTGCGGCTTGCGGGACCGCGCGAGTTGCGCAACGACCTCGGCTTCGGTGACTGGCGAACGTGGCTCGTCGTGGCTTGGCATGGAAGCGGCCATTGTATGCGCTCTTCACGCAAAACGCGAAGCCCACGAAACAAACCCGGGCATCCCGATTGTCGTTTCAACAGTTTCCGCTACTTTTTTGCGAAACCAGTGCCCCTTGGTATACATCAACTGTACAAGGACCGACCTTCCTCCGACGGGCCGGTCCAATAAGAATGGGGGCGAAACGACCTGGATCGTCCCCTTCTTATCCCGCCAACGCAGTCCCAAGGCCGAGAGTTCCCGCGATTGCTGGCCCATTCGGAGACGCACGCCGTATCCATTCGTAAACTTCCGAGTACAACCGCCCAATCCGCCGTAGAATCAGAGTCTAAGCACAGCGGAGGGCCCCAGTCACACCCGCCATCGGCAGGCGAATATGATTTACCTAAAACACATCGCGGCTCTGGCATTGTGCGCGCTCGCCCTGGCGCTATGGGTATGCGCCCCGCCGGCACAAGCCTTGGCTGGCGGACAAGGCGCGATCATCACCGGAAATCCCGCGCCCACTCCCCAGCAGATTCATTCCCTGATAATGCGGGCCATCGAAAATCAGCATCAAGACGACCGCGCGCTGGAGGAATTTGAACGCACCGAGCGCACGGTAGCGCGCAAAGGCGAGAACGCCGAGGTTCTCACGGACCTCACCGAGCGCATCGTGCCTTCCGCCGCCGGCAACATAAAACTGAAGATGGCGGAAAATGGAGTTCCCGTTTCGCCGCAACTGTATCGCACCGAGCTGGAGTTCGCGGTCAACGCGCTCGATCTCGCCATGCACCCGAACGACCGCTACAACGAAGACCTGGCAAAAGTCGATAAGCGGCGCCACGATCATGCCGAGCTCGTGGATAACGCTCCGAAAGCCTTTCGCGTGACCTGGGCCGGCCGTGAAACACGCGCCGATGCAAGCGGGCCGCGCACGCTCATGAAATTCCTGCTGGACCCGGACCCGGACTACAGGCCGATCAACCGCTTCGCCGCCAGCTTTCAGCACGTTCGTGCCACGCTCTGGGTGGACGAAGCGCAGGCGCAATTTGCGCGCCTCGAAGCGGACATCGCCACGGACATCACGTTTGGCGGAGGGATTGCCGGAAAGGTTTATCACGGAGGCCACGTCGTGATGATTCAGGAAGAAGTCGCACCGGGCATCTGGCTGCCCACTTTGTACAACTACGAACTGGATGGCCGCAAATTCCTGTTCGCCTTCGGCGTCCACGAACGCACGGAAATCACGCGTTACCGCCGCATCGGCCCGCGCCCGCAAGCCGTCGAAACCCTGCGTAATGAATTGAACAATCTGACTGCCGCAACTCCCACCCGATAGAGCAACTCCGGTAAAATATACGGAATCGAGGTTTCGCCATGAAATTCCAGATATTTTTTCTATTTGCAGCACTGGTGTCATTGCAAGCCGTGGCGCCAGAATCGAGCTATGGCCAGGCGCAACCAGTTACGGCAAACCAGCAGACTGCCTCATCGAGCGCCCCGTCTTCTCAAGCGCAAGCTGCGCCCATCCCAAATGCGAAACCTGCTAAGGTTTGGACCAACGACGACGTCGATACCTTGCACAGCAATCCGGGCGTCTCCGTGATCGGGAAGCCTGCGCCTCAGAATGCGAGCGCGACTTCAAAGGTTTATTCGCAGCAGAAAGATCCGGCCTGGTATCGCAAACAGATCGAGTCCTTGCGCGCCGAGATCGATAAACTGGATCCTCAAATCGCAAAACTCCAGGCATTTCTCAGCGGCGAAATCATCAGCGATCCGCCCACGATGCATCACAAGCTGGTTCCTACCCCTCAAGATCAATTGAAGCAGATGCAAGCCAAGCGCCAGGCGGACGAAACAAAAATAGAAGACCTGTTGGACCGCGCCCGACACAACGGCATCCTGCCTGGCGCCCTGCGCTAAATCTCCTGGAATATTTCCTGAAAAACGAACAGCGCCGGCTCCCAAAACGGAAGACCGGCGCTGTCCGATCAATC
>PMOP01000083.1:2164-2424 GCA_003161495.1 Acidobacteriota bacterium
CGTTCGCCGATGCGGCAGTAAGCGATGACTTCCTGATCGCCCGTGACGCCCTTGCCGCCGTAAAGCTGGCGCAGCGCGTCGGCGGGTTTGAACGTACCGTCTTCGGCGACGGCCTGGGCCCACGGAATATTCGCCGCGCCCGGGATGTGCCCGCCGCGCTGCGCGGTTTCCGTCATGCCCGGAGGCGCGATCACCTTGCCGCTGAATTCATCCACCGAACGAACGTCCACCATTTGCGCCGGGGAGCGCCGCTCGAGCAC
>PMOP01000083.1:2434-5276 GCA_003161495.1 Acidobacteriota bacterium
TCTTTGTGGCCGTAATATTTCATTTGCCAGAAGCCCCACGCCGCGAACCAATTGTTGTTATCGCCGTACAGGATCACGGTAGTTTCCGGCGTGATCCCCGCATTGCCCGCAAGCTGGCTGAAGCCCTTCTGATCGGCCAGGTCGCGCCGCACCGTGTCCTGCAACTGCGTTTGCCAGTTCCATCCCACCGCACCGGGAATATGTCCCTGCTCGTAGGCCGAGGTGTCCACGTCGATTTCGACGAGGCGAAGATTGGCATCGTTCAGGTGACTCGCGACCCACTCGGTTGTCACCAGCACTTCAGGATTCGCATACTCGCTCATAACATTTCCTCCTCTAGAAAATTAAACAATTCCATTTGGGCGGACGATGTTTCCGGAAGTTGTTTTCCGGGCGCCGGGTTACACCCCGTCGGGGACTCGTTGAATCCTATAGGCATTCGATTCGCAGAACAAGCGCCGGATTCAGTAGCACGGGCTTCAGCCTGCCGGGTTTAGTTTGAGCTATCCGGAACGAAAGGCGACAGGCTGAAGCCCGTCCTACTCGCCGTAAATCGTCCTTCACGATTCACAAATCACAATTCACGAATCACTTCCCCCTACACCGTCTCCAGCTTCCCCCCGCGCGCCTCAAATTCCACCCGCAGCACCCAGTCATAATGAAACCCTTCATCCCGCATCCATTTATCCAGCGCCTCCCGGTCTGGCGCATCAAACTCGACCAGCATTTTCCCTTCGATCATATTGACCTGCACGCGCCGCATCGTAACGGTGTTCGCCGCAGCCAGCCGCGCCGTCAATTGCTCCGCTCCTTGCCTAGTCAAACAAGCCAGCGTGTGCAGCGAAATGTATCGTGGCATGTTGTCTCCTAAGGTATATTTCTCGATGAAAGCACAGTAGGCGCAAGAAGTCTTGGGCATCGGCAAGAAAGTCCATCTTACAGATAGGCGATTGAAAGGCGAAAGTCAGGCATGTACAATCCCCTGGACGAGTGACACCCATGGCGACAAAGACAAAGATCGAGTGGACCGACACAACATGGAACCCTGTTCGAGGATGCACGAAAGTTAGTCCGGGCTGCACTCATTGCTACGCGGAAACATTTGCTGAACGATTTCGTGGCGTGAAAGGCCATCCTTACGAAAAAGGTTTTGACTTACGCCTCGTTCCGGAGAAGCTAATGGAGCCTTTTTCTTGGACGGAGTCAAGCATGGTCTTCGTCAATTCGATGAGCGATTTATTTCATCCTGACGTACCCGAGGATTACATTGTTCGCGTTGCGATGGTAATGGCGGCCGCAAATTGGCATACGTATCAAGTTCTGACTAAGAGATCGGAACGCCTTCTTCACATGCTCAACGGACCGCTCCGATTTGCAACTGGCAGTCGCCACATTTGGTGGGGGGTGAGCGTCGAGGATGTTAGGCACGGAATACCCAGAATCAATCATTTACGGAGCACAAGTGCCTCTGTGAAGTTCTTGTCGATCGAGCCTCTTCTTGAGGATCTCGGGTCGATCGATCTTTCAAAGATCGACTGGGTTATTGTTGGAGGAGAAAGTGGGATTGGGGCTCGACCAATGGAAGAGTCGTGGGTGAACAATCTCCTAGTTCAATGCCGAAGGGCCGGCGTTCCGTTCTTTTTCAAGCAATGGGGTGGGGTACAAAAAAAGAAGCACGGAAGGGCTCTGAACGGCAAGACGTTTGATGAATTCCCACTGCTCACAAATTCAGTCATTCCAGGCCGAGATCGCCGCCACCAGATGGCCGGTCTTCTGGAACAGAATTTTGCCAAGCGTGGGTGAACAATCTGTCTGATAAAAGATCAAGCGGGCAGAAGCCTAACCAATTAGCCATTACACCGCTGTTTCCTGACTTAGAGCCAGAGGTGCGCCGCAAGGTACGCCTGTACAAACGCATTGAGCATCCAATCTGGACTGAGAACAAAGCTCACTTCATCCAGCAGTATCTACGTTACTTCGTTCAGGTCACTAAGCACGGGGCCTATATCGATGGATTCGCTGGGCCACAATCCTACGAACATCTGGACGCTTGGTCTGCGGCACTCGTGCTCGAAAGTAAACCCAAATGGTTGCGACATTTTTTCCTCTGCGAGATAACGAGGAAGGGCTTGAAGGCTCTCGAAAACCTTGTCGCGTCACAACAAGAAATACGTGACAAAAAAGGGCGGAAGATTAGCCGCAAGATCAAAATTTTCCCTGGCGATTTCAATGTGAAGGTTGACGAAATCCTTCAGCCTACAAACATCAGTCAGAAAGAAGCGGCATTTTGCTTACTAGACCAAAGAACCTTCGAATGCCATTGGTCAACTCTTCAAAAGCTCGCAAATTATAAGACCGCACCCAATAACAAGATCGAGTTGCTGTATTTTCTCGGCGTCGGATGGCTTCATCGCTCGCTTTCTGGGATCCGCAATGTAGACAAGGCATTAAAGTGGTGGGGTCAATCAAATTGGCGGGGTCTTGCAAAGATGAAGTCAGCGAGTATTGCCGAACTTGTTCGCCAAAGATTCCAAGATGAACTGGGCTACAATTCCGTTGCTGCGTACCCAATTTTTGACAGGAATGAAGGGAATAAGATTATGTACTACATGATTCATGGCTCGGATCATGAAGAGGCGCCAGCCCTGATGGTCCGCGCGCACCACAATGCAGTTCGAGCGCGTCCCCCGGTCCAAGAATACTTGAATTTTCCAACCAATCCGTGAATGTATTTCAAGATTGCCCTCACCCCGTATCATTTGCGCTCCATTCCGTCTATCCGGTTGGTCCACCTTGAATTCCCCCATGTAAAATTGAGGCACGGAACCTCTCAGGAGCCGGA
>PMOP01000399.1 GCA_003161495.1 Acidobacteriota bacterium
GTGGAAATCTCCGACGATGGAGCGGGAATTGACACAACCCGAGTGAAGAACAAGGCCATCGAGCGCGGCGTGATCACTGCCCAGCAGGCTGGCCGCATGAGCGAAGGTGAAATCCTCAATCTCGTTTTCCTGCCGGGATTTTCCACCGCGGAAAAAGTGACCAATCTTTCGGGCCGCGGCGTCGGCATGGACGTGGTGAAAACCAACATCGACCGCGTCAACGGGACCGTCGACCTGCAAAGCCATCTCGGAAAAGGCACGACCATAAAAATCAAGATTCCCCTGACCCTGGCGATCGTCCGGGCCGTGATTATTCAGAGCAACGGCAATCGATTCGCCATTCCTCAGGTCAACATTCAGGAATTGGTTCGCCTGGATTCGGACAAAGTTCGCACGGAAATCGAATCCGTTCACGGCGTTCCGGTGTACCGCATGCGCGGGCGCCTGCTTCCCCTTCTGTATCTGAGCAAAGAGCTCAAGCTGGCAAAACAGGCCGGCGGCGAAATTGACGAAGACGCAGCCACCAATATCGTCGTGCTTCAGGCGAACGACCATCCATTTGGCCTGGTCGTGAATGAGATCAACGACTCGGAAGAAATTGTGGTCAAGCCGCTGAGCAAACAGTTGCGCGGGCTCAAGATTTTTGCGGGCGCGACGATCATGGGCGACGGCAAGGTGGCCCTGATTCTGGACGTGGTCGGCCTGGCGCAAAACGCCAGTATTTTCTCGGAAGCCAGCGACAAAGCGCTTGCGGAAAAAACCGCCGAAGTGCTCGCGGCGCAGGACCAAAGCAAGACCGAAAAACAAACGTTCCTGCTCTTTGCCGGGCCGGACGACAGCCGCATGGCGCTGCCGCTAAGCACGGTGGCGCGCCTGGAGGAATTCCGCGCCGCGACCGTTGAAAAATCCGGCGACGAATGGGTGGTGCAATACCGCGGGAAGATCCTTCCGCTGCTGCGCCTCGATGTCGTTTTGGAAGAGAGAAGAGAACGAGTGCGCCATTCCAGAAAATCCAAACAGGCGGACCCTCTGCAAGTGCTCGTTTGCAATGACCAGGGGCGAACTCTGGGAATCGTCGTGGACAGGATTCTGGACATTATAGAGGACCGGGCGGAAGTGAAAGCCCCGGCCACGCGCGAAGGCATTCTCCACGCGGTGGTGATCAATGAACGGGTGACGGAACTCATCGATATTCCCGCCCTGCAGAAAATCGCCGAGGCCAATCGCAGTCTATCCCATCAGCAAGCGGAGGTTATCGGCTGATCCATGGCGCAAACCCATCAGTTCTGCACGTTCTATCTCGACAAGCTGCTGTTCGGCGTGAACCTGGAAAAAGTTCAGGAAGTCATCCGCTACCTGGAAATCACGCAGATTCCCCTGGCTCCCCGTGTCGTCAGCGGGC
Organism: Acidobacteriota bacterium; assembly: GCA_003161495.1. Taxonomy (GTDB): domain Bacteria; phylum Acidobacteriota; class Terriglobia; order Acidiferrales; family UBA7541; genus Palsa-360. The sequence goes on from PMOP01000399.1 coordinate 1,403, forward strand.
TCATGAATCTTCGTGGGCAAATTGTTACTGGCCTGGACTTGAGAAGGCGTCTCGATCTGCCAGACCGGACCGACAGCGCCGCCCCGATGAACGTTGTGATACGAAGCGCCGACGGCGCGGTCAGCCTGCTGGTCGACGAAATCGGCGATGTCGTGGAAGTCACCGACGAATCCTTCGAGCGCCCTCCAGAAACTTTGCACGGCAAAGTGCGCGAGGTCATTCTCGGGGTTCATAAACTCGACAAGCAATTGATGCATGTCTTGAATACCGAAAAGGCGTGCGAAACGGCGGAGACTGTGTCGTCGGGCCCCAATCCGTAAAGCCAAATGGGTCTACCTTACTAAAACTCTGCTGGATCAGTCCGGGGGGAGGCAGATTGTCCTGTCGAAATATCTCTCGGAAGAAAAGGGAGGCACGGAGCGGAAACGTCGAAGGCCTCCTGCTCGCCGCATACGGCACCCCATGTGCTGCCAAAACGCAAGTTGTTGGGTTTGAGCTCGACTTGGTTTTCAAACTTTGAGCACTATTGAGGAGAATAGAAAATGAAACTTACTATCGGTAGAAAACTCGGACTTGGTTTTGCAACATTGCTCTGTCTCATGATCGTCAGTTCCGGACTAGCCTATTCAAGATTGCGCGAGATCCGGAGGACCGAAACCAGACTGATAGAAGTCCGAGTTCCTTCCCAGAAATTACCAATCGACCTAGAGAGGGACCTGAATCAGTCACAGAATAAAGGACGGCAGGTCATCCTTGCAGGTGCGGACCCAGTTAGAAAAGAAGCTGCGGAAAAGAAATACGAGGACATCTGGAAGGACGTCGACAAAGATATCGCCGCGGTCGACGAATATGCCCCGAAGTGGACCCTTCAAGAAAACCGTGACCTGTGGAATAAGGCCAAGGAAAATATACCAAAGCTTCATGACACTCAGAGAGCGGCGATGTCCATTGCAAGTAGTGGCACCGGCGAAGCGATTATCAAGTCGGGAATCGAATTTACGGATAGAGCCACCTCCTCGAATGATGCCGCCATAGCAAGCTTGAAGGAGTTGGCAGATTCGTTCACATTCTTGCTTCATCAAAATGAAGAAGAACTTGCTGCGGCGAATAGTTCAGCGGCCTATACGTTGCTAATAGCCGCTCTGGTAGGTCTTGGCATTGGCATCGGCGTGGCAGCTTACATGGGCCGCAGCATCTCGGCGAGCACCTCGGCCGTCCTGAGCAAGGCGGAAGCAATCGCCGCAGGCGACTTGACGAGCGAAGACGTTAAAGTGAGCAGCGAGGATGAACTTGGCGACTTGGCCACCGCCATGAACAAGATGCAAGCCAGCCTGACAAAAATGATTATTTCCGTTTCCGAAAACGCGCAACAAGTAGCGAACGCCAGCGAAGAATTCTCCGCCGTCAGCCAACAAATTACAACCAATTCCGAGGAAACCTCCGCGCAGGCCAACGTTGTTTCCAACGCCATCTTTACAATGCTTCTGGCCAAGCGTCTTGCCACCAAGTGCGCCCTGCCTGTGCGGGAGTGCAAGGCGGGCGATTTGCTAATCCCTTCTACCGTTTGGATCGCGCCCGGCGACTATCATATGGTCGTGCAAAATGACAATCACCTTATGCGCCTGGGCACGCATCAAGGGCCTCGGGAAAACTTTTGCCGCCCGTCGGTGGATGTTCTGTTCCGCTCCGTCGCCGCCGTATATGGTGCAAGCGCCTTGGGCGTGATTCTGACCGGCATGGGACAAGATGGATTGAAAGGGTGCGAAGCGCTTAGCGCAGCGGGCGCATCTATAATCGTTCAGGACGAGGCCAGCAGCGTCGTCTGGGGCATGCCGGGTTTTGTGGCGCGCGCAGGATTGGCCGAAAAAGTCTTGCCTCTCGATCAAATTGGCAACGAAATCATTCGCCGCGTCGCTGCTCAGCCTTCTTTTCAATTGACCCACTAATTCTGTCCCCCCCAGTCTGGTCCTTCATGGGCCCTCCAACCTCGAACCCGGGAGAAGGCATCCTAAGACACCAGCAAATGGAATCCCGGCAGCTAATCGAGGCAACAGATAGGTGGAATTTCGCCGGGTCCGTTGTTACTATCCATCTGTTGGAGAAAACCATGGCCCACATGTCCCAAATAAGCAGCTTTGGGATCGCGAAACGCATAGCCCGCGCAACAGGTTTCCTGGTGATTTCGACCCTGTTCGTTCCCGCCGCTGTCCCGCCGGCCGCGGCTCAAAAACAGAAACTTGAAAAGGGTTACAAGGAATGGCTTGAGCGGGACGTGGCTTATATCATCACCAAGGACGAACGGAATACTTTTTTGAGACTGACTTCCGACGCAACACGCGACCAGTTTATTCAAAATTTTTGGGAAATTCGCAATCCGTCGCCGGGCTCGCCCGAGAACCAGTATAAGGATGAAATTTACAAGCGCATCGCCTACGCCAACGCGCACTACGGCACAGGCTCAGGCAGTGAGGGGTGGCACACGGATCGGGGGCAGACCTACATCACGCTTGGCCCGCCGAAACAAATCGAGAAACATTATGGCGCGCCGAATCTTCTGCCCATGGAGATTTGGTTTTACTCCGACGCAAATCCCGCGCTTCCTACTTTCTTCTACGTCCTGTTTTACCAGCGCGACAACGTCGGTGATTTCCGCTTTTACAGCCCATCCATGGATGGGCCGGACAAACTCGTTACCGGCACGGAAGCGATAAATGATCCTCAGGCCGCGCTGCATATGATCACATCCTCCGTCGGCCCCGAAGTCGCACACATCGCGCAGACCTTGATTCCCGGCGAACCGTTGGACCCTAATGGCAGGATAGGACTGCAATCGGATTTGGTCCTGGCCCGCCTGAAAAATCTGGCAAACCAACCTGTCAATTTGGAGGAACTCGATCACCGCCGCCAATTGGTTGCGACGGTGACTTCGCGGCTGGTCGTGGAATCCAAGGATCTGGATATTGTCCGCATGCCGGTGCGAGATTCCCGAGGAATAACGCGTTTGGATTACGCTATCCGCCTGAGGAATTCTGGCGATCTGGCCATCAAGCGGGACGAAAAAGGCAACGACACGTTTGCGGTGGATGTTCGCGTTCAAGTGCTTACGCCGGAAGGAAAACTCATATTTACCCAGCAAAAATCGGTCACGGGAGATCTGGGCCCGCACCGCACCGATGAAGGCCAGAAACAGGGATTCGGATATGAAGGCCTTCTTCCTTTGCCTCCGGGGAAATACCATCTGGATTTTCTGGTCACCGATACGGCGAAAAAAATTGGCTTTCATGGCGCGCGCGACGTGGATATTCCCGGATACGCGGACAACACATTTGTAATTCCGGCGGTCCTGCCTTTTTCCATCGCGGAGCCGGTCGATCGAGCCAAAGATGGACTCATACCTTTCGCCATGGCGGGATTAAGATTTAAACCGCTAGGAACGAATGCTCTATTCTTTAACCAGTCTCAAGACCTCAATGTGGCCTATCAGATTTGGGCTCCGCCCAAGGATCCCCATGCAAATGCCGGGGAAAAACTCGACGTGGAATACGCGCTGGGTGATCCCGCCGTCGTCCAACACGTGACCGTGATTAAGGATTCGGTCGACATGGGTTCCTTCACTCCATCCGGCGTGCTAGTGAATGGAAAAAAAATCCCCCTGGCGGATCAATCCGAGGGCAATTACCTCTTCACTGTTTCTGTCGCTCACCCAGGAAGCCCTTTGAAGGCTCATTCCGCATTGTCATTCCAAATTCTAGGCGACGTTGCGGCCAATTCCCCCGTCGATGTGGATGAGCCGGCGATCGATGTGGATGAGGCCAGGGGAGTCCTCGATGAGGAGAGGGCGCTGTGCTACGTGGCGCAAGGCCTCACGAACGATGCTCGCTCCTTGTTTCGCATTGCTCTCCACAAAAATCATGAGGACGAAATAGCACGCGCCCACCTTGTCGATGCCTATTACACGCTGAAGGCCTACTCTGCGGTAGTGAGCCTCCTGGATGATTCCGGCGTAACCACTGGCACGGATTCCGATACAATCGTCAAAATTGCCGAGAGCTTGCTCACCACCGGGGATACCACTAGAACACTTTCCTTCCTCCAGGACGCTATTCAAACTCGTCCTCAGGATGGGCCTCTTTACCTGGCCCTGGCGGACTGCTACCGCCAGATGGGCAACGCCAAAAAAGAGAAAGAGATGTTGACCAAAGGCCAATCACTGTTGAAAACAGGGCCAAGCGCGCCATCCTCAAATCCTTAGCCAAACAGGGCCGTCCGGCGCGAATTTTTTAATTATCCATATTCCTCATTCCTCAAAAAAATTATGGAATAAGGGTGTCCGACCCCGCATTCGGATGCACCCTGCCCCTGCCAGTAAAGAACTAGTCATACAGAATTAATTCATTTGTAATTCAGCCGCATTTGGGATATGGTCCGCGTAGTTTAGGACGTCCCCTGGTTAGGGTCGTCCGTGCTTTTTCCCTTTCCGTGTCCGAAGGGTGTGGGGCTCAACGACGAGCCTATCAAAAAATATTTTAATCCGGAGAATGGGGGGTTCCTTGATATGAAGAGAATTTCAATTTTTTCGGTGGTGATTTTGAGCCTATGCTTAATGTGCTCCATGGTGAGCTTCGCTCAAAACCAGGGCGCAACGCGAGGCAACCTCGCTGGGACGGTACTCGACTCCACGAAAGCCGTGGTTCCCGGTGCCGCCGTAACGATCACCGGCCCGATCGGGTCTCAAACGCAGACCTCAAGCGCTCAGGGCACCTTCCTTTTCTCGAATTTGATTCCCGGGACCTATTCCGTCAAAGTCGAAAAGCAAGGCTTTGCCGCAGTAACAGTTCCCGGCATCGAAGTCCTCATCAATAACACTGCATCGGTGGATGTTACGATTCAGACGGCAGGAATTACGTCCACGATCGAGGTTACGGCGACTTCCGTGGCCACGGTAGATACGGGCTCAACTTCGGTCAATTCGGACTTGAGCGACACACTTTATGACAACATACCCGTCCAACGGAACGTTTCTGCGATCATTATGCTAGCGCCAGGGGTAGTTACTGGACTGGGAACATCGAGTTCGCTGTCGCCGGCTACCACCCATACAGTGGTGGGTAGTCCTGCTTCTTACTCGAATCCCTCCATTTCGGGAGCAAGCGGCCTCGAAAACCTATATGTGGCCGATGGCGTGGTCCTCAATGACCCTTCCTATGGCGGACTCGGAGGTTTTTCGACAGTGTACGGCCCGTTGGGCGTCGGCATTACGCCAGCCTTCGTGAAGGAAGAAGAGGTCAAGACCGCGGGCTTCGAACCTCAATACGGCCACGCAACCGGCGGTGTGATTCAGATTGTCACCAAATCCGGCAGCGACCACATGCACGGTACAATTGGTGCATATTTCGAAGCTCCGTGGATGCAGACCATCTTTCTAAATAAGGACGATTTTCATCCTACGAACGAGCTCGGCCGCCAGTTAAAGAACGGGGAGTATGAAGGCGATTTGGAACTGGGCGGTTATGTGCCTCATCTCAAGAATCACCTTTTCTATTTTGGAGCGTTTGATCCTACCATTTTCCGAGATTATGAAGCTCCCGCACTTGGCTTCGGTCTCTACACCATCTATAACGGTGAAGTGACGCGGTCGACCACCACGCTAGCTTACGCAGGAAAGCTCACTTACAAGATCAACGACTCGATCAATGTCGAGGCCTCCGTGTTTGGTGATCCTTCGCACATGGCTCCTGTTCCCTACTCGACATTAACCGCGAATAATACATCCGGAAATTCAGGCTTTAACTACGGTACTCGAAATGTTGACGTGCGGCTGTACGCGTCGATCACCCCCACCTGGGAGGCGGACGTCGCTTTCAGCTATGCCTGGAACCACTTCACCGAGACGCCGGCGGACACAACCATTTACCCCATCCTGGACCAAACTCAAATCGCAGGCGCAGGTCAGTTTAATGCGCAGGGTCTGGGAACCGGACTCGTCGTAAATTATCAATCTCATGCTGAGGCTCTGTCTTTTGATACTTCGAAGATAGTCAATTTCGTCGGCACGCACACTTTCTCGGTCGGTTATTTCTGGCAATACCCGGTCTACGACGACACGACGAAATATTCTTTCGATACATATACGATACCGGCCACCAACGCCACGGGGGGCGACCCCGGTACGGGTGCCGCAGCCGGCCAAATCTCCGACGCCTCTCTGGAGCTACAGCTTGCACCAGCCGGTTGCACCCTTTGCCCCCTAATGAATATTCCGGGCTTCTCAACGCCTCAGGCCGTTGTATTGAAACAAGCTCGCGGTCGCTTTGACGGAGGGATTTCACACAATACCGGCAAATACCATGCCGCTTACGTCAACGACTCCTGGAAGATGAGCCCCCACGTCACCCTGAATCTGGGTTTGCGCTGGGAACAGCAACGCCTCACGGGCACGATTTCGCGCGCGATGTTCAACGATCAATGGTCGCCGCGCGTCGGATTCGTCGTGAGCCCCAACCCGGATTCGAAGATCTATGTGGACTTTGACCGACTTGCGTTCGTTCTCCCCCTGGATATGGCTGTTCGCGAACTCAGCAACGAGGAAGATGACCTCAACTCCTATTGGGCGCCAGCGTCGGACTCCACTGGGATGGTAACCCTGGATAAGTACGGGACTGTTAACTTTGTTCCTGATGCAGCCCATTTGCTTAACAATGCCACAGGGGGAATACCAAACGGCGTAACAATTTCATCTACTGGAATTGAACCATTCGTCCCCGGCACAAAAATGGAATATAACGACGAATGGGTTGTGGGGGCCGAACACAAATTCCGCGGTGGATTTAATGCCAGCGTGCGCTACATCAACCGCAACATGGCGCGGGTGATCGAAGATATGACAGGGCAATCCGTGGAGCAAATAAGCGCAACAGGCGGGTATAACTATTTCATCGGCAATCCCAGCGCAAATTTGGCGGCCTTCGTCACGCCGGATGAGGTCACTTGGCAGCCTACAGTTGCGCAAGCTACTCTCTACAATACGAGCAAGAATCCTGCCGACTTGGGTACGCCGAGCACGTGCTATGGTTTGGGCGGAACTGGCACTATAACGCCGTACACTTCCGGGCCGATGTATGACACGTTCGGAACTCTTAGAGGCGCCGCATGCTTTCCGTCAGTAAATTCTAGTACGTTCTCTACCTTGAACCCATTGTGCACGGCTGGCACACCACCCACGTGTCCGTCGGGTCAAAGTCCTTGGCTTCCGGTCCCTGGCGCCCTGTACGGAGGCGAGTATTATGGGACGGGTTGCCCCGCGAATTCGAGCGGCCGTTCTTATTGCCAGCCGGGCCTGTATCCCAACGTCGCCCGTAAATATCAGGCTGTTGAATTCGAAGTAAACAAATCTTTCGGCAACAACTGGCAATTGCATTCCAACTTCCGTATCGCCAGCCTACGTGGTAATTACGAAGGTGCTTTCCGGAACGACAATAGTCAGAGCGACCCTGGAATTAGCTCGCTGTTCGATCTAACGGATGGGGAACTCGGACTGCTGGGGCAGCAGTTGGGTATTGGGCCGTTAAACACGGACCGAAGGTATGTGCTCAACGTGGAACCCAGCTATGTGGTCCCGAACAGTATCGTCAAGGGTCTCGTCTTGGGAGCAAACCTGAACGTAGAAACCGGCATTCCCCTTACCACGCTTGCTGCGCAACAAGCTTACGGCAATCCGGGCGAGGTTCCAATCTATGGCCGAGGTGACCTTGGTCGGTCCCCCACCGTCGGCACCATCGACGCACATCTTGAGTACCCGCTACGATTAGGCGAGGGCAAGCAGCTGAAGTTCCAGTTCGACGCCTTCAATATCATGAACACCAAGCGGTCCATTCTCAGCACCGAGAACGTGGACCTCGGCTTCCAAACACCGAATGCGGACTTCGCCAATCACGTACCCCTTTCGTTCGTTCCGCCGTTCAGCGCTCGAGCGGCGATCATGTTCACGTTCTAGTGGTTAGAATATAGCTAAGAAATTAGGGGTGCGCCGGGATTGGCCGGCGCACCCCTTTTCTTTCAAGGACGCGCTGTCCTACGGCTCACCTCATTGATCGGTCCGACTTCGCCGTTGCTACAACCGCAATAGCTTTTTTGCACTCCCGCCAAGGATACTTTCCACTTCGTTCGACGGCAGCCCCGATTCCCCGATGTAATCCACGCACAGCTTGAACGCGTCGTCGCGCCAGAAGGGGTAGTCGGTTCCGAACAAGAGGTGATCAGCGCCGAGGGTTTCCTTTGCGCAGCGGAGCGCTGCGGGATTGCCGTTCACGGTGTCATACCAGAAATATTTTGCTTGAACGCTGGGCGCCATGGCGGAGGCGGGCAGAAAATGATCTTTCAATTGGTCGAGGCGAGCTGCGAGGAACGGGGCGAATCCGCCGAGGTGCGGAATGATGATCTTGATGTCGGGGAAGCGCGAAGGAAAATTGGCCTTCATGAATTGCAGGAGGCACACCGTGTCTTCGAGCGGCGCGCCAACGGGCCATACCAGGTTCGCGGATTCGATCAGTTGCGAGCCGAGGCTGCCGCCGGTTGGATGAATGAACAGGACAGCTTTGCGGCGATTGAGTTCCGCGAAAAATTCGTCGAAGGCCGGATCAGCGATGCTCTTTCCGAGGACCACAGTGCCGGCCGTCACGCCCACCATGCCCAGTTCATCGAGTGCGCGGCGCGTCTCCGCGATCGCCGCCTGCACATGCGGCAGCGGAGTGCACGCGAAGGCGGCGAAGCGC
>PMOP01000254.1 GCA_003161495.1 Acidobacteriota bacterium
CTGTGTTCATCTGTGGTTTCAAACTCTTCTTCAAGCCACTGCGAAGGCGCGGCGCAGCCTGGCAGCGCGGGCAAAAATGGCTGCTTCTGCCGGCCACGATCATGCGCCGGATTTTTACCTTGCAACGAAAACAGGGCTTCCCATTGCGCTGGTAGACACGATGCCGGAGCTGGAATTCTCCGCGATTGCCCTCGGAATCGACGTAGTCTGAAATGGAAGAGCCGCGCAAGCGAATGGCCTCGGCCAGAACTTCGCGGACCGCAGCGTGGAGAGCGAGCAGCTGCTGCTTCGTCAAGTTTTCCGCGATACGCGCGGGATGCAGCCGCGCGCGAAACAAGCTCTCGTCGGCGTAGATGTTCCCGATGCCTCGCAAAACGCTTTGATCGAGCAGCAACGCCTTGACGCGAGCGCGCCTTTTCCCTAAGGATCGGCAGAATTCCTCCGCGCTGATTTCCAGCGGCTCCTTTCCCAGAAGCCCGGTGAATTCCGCCAAACCCGATTCCGGAACAAGGAGCATTCGGCCAAAGCGCCGGATGTCCGTATAGCGCAGTTCGTGCCCATCGTCGAGAACAAAAAAGCCATGCGTGTGGGGCGCAACGGTTTCGCCGGAATGAATTACGGTCAGCTGCCCCGTCATTCCAAGATGGATGATGAGGCAGAATTGCGACAGAGGAGCAGCAATCTCACCCGCCGGGGAACCTGCATCCAGCGCGATACATATAAATTTTCCCAGGCGCGTTACGTTTGAAATTCGGGTTCCAGGAAGACGTTCCGCAATCTCGCCAGGATTGTCCACGAAGTCCGTCTTGCCGAAGCGCACATCCACAATCGCGCGTCCCGGCAGCGACAAACGCAATCCGCGCACAACCGTTTCCACTTCTGGAAGTTCAGGCATAGTGGACTCTCACTCAAAATAGCACAATTGTCAGGGGAGCATAAAAAGCCGACAACAGAAGGATGCTACGCAAAGAAAGTGAAACCCCGTAAGGAAAGGGGTTTCACCAGTCACAATTCACCAGTCACCAGTCACAGTCGTCAAATCACGGAAGCGGCAGCCCCGGAGTAGCAACAATCCCCGCCATCCGCAGGATCTCCTGATACTCTTCTTCCGTGACGGGCGAAATGATTAAGCGCACGTTTTTCAGGAACTTGACCTTGCGCACGGAAGCGTTGTTTCGGAGTTCGTCCAAGGGTATCTGCCGGGGCAGGCGCTCCATGGCGCGCAAGTCCGCAACCATCATCTTGGATTCCCGGTCGTGCGGATCGGCGTAGGGGTCGCGCGTGACCTCGGCGATTGCATAAAGCGCTCTCTCCGGCGCCGAATGGTAACAGAGCACCCGATCACCCTTGCGCACCTGTTTCAGGGCGCGAATCGCGTCAGGACGCGTTCCAGCACCCCTCCACATCTCCTTGCCCTTCACAAAAAGCGTATCCCAGTGATACTGGTGGGGATTAACCGAAAAAATCCAGTGCCCTCTCTTAGCCGGTGGGCGAATTGTCGTCAAACCGGGCAACCTCCGAATTGTGATTGTTCCCCGAGAATGGAGTCGGTCGGACACTATACACGGGACCTCGCCCGTTGTGCAAAAATTTGTACATTTCCGGGCATTCCCAAAACGGGAATAACCCTAGAATCATCAACCCAATACAATTAGACGCATGATCCGTAATTTCGGACTCAAAGAAAACGGGCGGCACGAGTCCGCCAAAAAATCCAGCTAAGTGATTATTAAATTAATAACATAGGAAGGGAACTTCCCTAATCGCGCACCGGAACTAGCTGGCTTCAATCCAGAGGTCCTCGCCCCGGACCTCAATCGCATATGTTTTTACCCCAATGGCTTGGTTCATGACCAGCTTACCGGTGGTCACGTCGTACTGCCAGCCGTGCCAGGGGCAAGTAACGGCGACGCCATGAAGCTCCCCTTGGCCGAGAGGACCTCCCCGATGCAGGCAGGTGTTATTTATGGCGTAGAACTTGCTTCCTATGTTGGCGATAGCCACGGTCAGCCCATCTACCTGAAATTCGCGGATCGAACCGGCTGGGATTTCATCTTTTCGGGCCGCGCGTACAAAACCCATTTGGCGACTCCTTTAACAGATTTTCGAAATTGTCTGGCTTTGTCGCTCGCCCGCCATGACGGGCAAGGGGTTGCCCCATTTTGCGGAAAAACCCCGCGTCTGAAGACGCGGGCTACAGCAGCTTTAGCGCGGCGATGGCGTCTGCGCGACCATCACATTGCGCTTAAAATCCTCCGCCATCCCCGAGTGCAACCGGATTTCCGTGGGCCGCTTGGCCAGGGACATCTGGTCAATCTTGTCCTGCAGCTTCAGCAGCGCGTAGATCAGGCCTTCTGGTCGAGGCGGGCACCCAATGACATAAACATCCACCGGAACGATCCGATCTACGCCCTGGAGCACGGAATAGGCGTTGAAGGGACCTCCCACGCTGGAGCAGGCGCCCATGGAAATGCACCACTTGGGGTCGGGCATCTGGTCCCACACACGCTTTAGCACTGGGGCCATTTTCAGTGTTACCGTGCCGGCGACGATCATCAGGTCCGATTGGCGCGGCGAAGGGCGAAAGACTTCTGCGCCGAATCGCGCAATGTCAAAGCGCGACGTGGTCGAGGCGATCATCTCGATGGCGCAACAGGCGAGGCCAAAGGTCAGCGGCCAAATGGCGGACTTACGCGCCCAGTTGAACACGTAGTCCACCGAAGAAATCATGAAGTTCTTTTCAAACCGTTGATCGAGAACGCCCATGTGTCTCCTAATTTCTTAAGCAGGGGGAGTATATCCATCCGCGGCAAGGCGAGTCAAACCCGAATACCAGTTTGCTCAATAACCTGGAATGCAGCTTTCGCATAGCATCGCGCCGCTCCGCTCGCCGTTGCCGCTCTTCTGATTCGCAAATTCCTATTTTATTTTGTTCCATAAACGAGCAATGCGCCAGTCTGACGGAACTCGCGGAGCTGTGCCGCGTCTTGAAACCATCGCCCGGAGTAAGATTCGGGCGCTGGAGTGGGATCGGGGATCTGGCGATGGGCGATATTGCTGAAGCCTGCATCGTGGAACAGCGCCTCCCATTCGCCGGCGCCAAGCAAGTGCGCGGGCGTGGCAAACTGCCGGGCCCATTGGTGGGAATGCGGACTCTCTAAATAAAAGTTGATCAAAATCCACGCTGTACCGCCTTCGCGGAGCACGCGGTGTATTTCTTTTAGGCCGCGCGCCGGATCCGGCCAGTAATAGGCCGACTCCACCGAGATCGCCTGCGTGAAAAAATTTGCGTCCCAGGGAATCTCGTCAACCGAGCCAACCACGAACATCGCATTTTCCACCGCAACGTATTTGCGGCGGGCGCGCCGCACCATCTCGTCGGAAATGTCCATGCCAATCACGCGGCCTTCGGGCACGCGATCGGCGAGTAGGCGCACGAGCCAGCCCGCGCCGCTGCCTACGTCGAGCACATTTTCGTCTCGGGCGAGATTCATCTGGTCAAGAACAGGGAGGACGATGGGGAGATGCTCTTCTTCCATGCCTTCGCCGAGGCCGGCCTCGGCCCAGCGGTTGAATTCTTCGCGAAGTGCTTCGTTGTCGGCGGGCATATTTCAGTAGGACGGGCTTCAGCCTGTCTGGTTTTTTTTGCGCGCAAGGAAAAATCAAAAGCGACAGGCTGAAGGCCGTCCTACTTTTCGATCTTTGCGAGCAGCTCCACGAATTTCTGNNTTCATCGAGCAGAATTTCGGCCCGCACATCGAGCAGAATTTCGCGTCCTTGTAAAAATCATCCGGCAGCGTTTCGTCATGCATCGCTTTCGCCGTTTGCGGATCCAGCGACAGCTCGAACTGTTTGTTCCAATCGAACAGGAAGCGCGCGTAGGACAGCGCGTCGTCGCGATCGCGCGC
>PMOP01000323.1:0-4270 GCA_003161495.1 Acidobacteriota bacterium
CCTTGTCAGACAATCATTCCAACTGCTTTCAGGTCGCAATCTGAATGGCCAACCGTTTGGGCATTGGCATTGGCCGGCAGTGGTTTGAACGCACTGTTACGCAACCATATTTCGTGCGTCATGGCTTCCAAAACCCTTCATGTACCCTGCCTGCCTCTTCTTCCAGTAAAGGCCCTGCTACCGAAATCTGCTTCTGCCCGCGAGCGAAGACCTCGCGGCAGGGCAGGTCGAGCGTGGGATTTTCTTCATGGCTGCCCGTGTAACGCAACAGGCCGGTTTCGGCCAACGCGAAAACCACCCGGCCAACCCCGGTCCAGTAGATTGCCCCGGCACACATGGCACAGGGTTCCGTACTGGTGTACAGAGTGCATTTGGCGAGCTCGGCTTCGGGCAAGAGCCGAGCCGCCTCGCCGCAGGCCACCATCTCAGCGTGCTGGGTCGGATCGCCTTTTGGCCGTAGTGCGTTGTTGCGTGCGGCAACGATGGTCTCACCCCGCTCGTTGACGATTAGGGCGCCGAACGGATGCCGTCCATCATTGCGAGCCTCGCGCGCCAACTCAATCGCGCGCCTCAAGAAAATCAGATCCTGCTCCGAGACGTTTTCCCGTGGCATCGGGTTCAGCCCTCCGCTTTGGTAGAAAAAAGAAGGTTAAGGAGTACAGCACTTGCGGCGGTCAGAAAAATTCCGCTATTCAAGAAAAGTCGCGCGGCATCGGAAGCGCGCGCAAAGAGCTGGGGCGTGGCAATGGGCAGCATGCCTAAGCTAATGGAGACGGCAACAACGATTGCATTGTTTGTTCCTTGAAAGCGAACCCTGGCCAACTCTTCAATGCCGGCCACGGCTGTCATGCCGAACATCACAATCGACGCTCCACCTAGAACGGGCCGCGGAATGGCCGCGATCACAGCCGCGAGTTTGGGTAAAAACCCAAGCAACACCAGCAATCCGCCCCCGGCAGCGACTGCATAGCGGCTCTTCACCTTGGACAGCAAAAGCAGTCCAGTGTTTTGCGAGTAGACGTTATACGGAAAACTGTTGAATACTCCGCCCAACATTGTGGACAAACCATCTGCCCTGAACGCCGCAGTCAGTGTTGCTTGCCTAATCTCGCGGCCGGTGATCTCGCCGATCGCCAGGCAGTTACCGGTCGTTTCGGTCATTACGACCAGCATCGCGATACACATCACCAACGCTGGAAGCAGCGCAAAGCGCGGCCATCCAAAGAGCATCGGTCGCGCCATGGCAAACCACGGAGTATTACTCACCTGCGCGAAGCTGGCCTTGCCGGCGAATGCGGCAACCGCAGTTCCCGCTAGTAACCCCAACAAAACGCTAAGATTGGAAATCACGCCCCGGCCAAAACGTTGGATCGCCACTATCGACGCGATCGTCAGTACCCCCAACCCGAGATGACCGAAACTTCCAAAATCGGACGCCGAGCTATCGCCACCCCCCAGCCAGCCGCCGGCCACCGGCAGCAGCGACAAACCTATCACCGTAATCACGGAGCCGATCACTACCGGAGGGAAAAAGCGCAACATGCGGCTGTACAAAGGCCCCACCAGGATGGTGAAGAGTCCGCAGCAGATGATCGCACCGTACATGGTGCGAATGCCGTACTGCCCGGCGATCAAAATCATCGGCGCAACGCAGATAAACGAGCATCCTTGAATAAGAGGGAGGCGGGCCCCGAACTTCCACCAGCCCAAAGTTTGCAGGAGGGTGGCCAGTCCAGAAGTAAACAGATCGGCGCCAATGAGCGCAATCACCTGCTTGGGAGTCAACCCTAAGGCGCTGCCTAAAATAAGCGGTACCGCGACCGTGCCGGCGTACATGACGAGCACGTGCTGCAGCCCGAAGGTGAAAAGCTGGGGCAATCCATCAAATTCATCTATCGAGTCGATCGCAACTTTTGGCGTCGCAGGCTGTGGCTGGACTGCACGGCGGGGCGCAGGATGCGAAACATCCAAGTCTCCGATGGGCTCTGTCACGGCCGGGCGATCATAGCGCGAAGCGCGCTATCGAAACAATCGAACAACTGATTTGTAAGATAGGAATTTTCGCGTGTGCGTTCTGCAGCTTTCCAGCAACGCCTTCACGAACAGTTTTGTCCGCTGATTCAATGCAACTGCTTTTGGAAATCCTCGGTATGTCATCGCGCGTTCCCTCGGGAACGCCATGATTCGCAACATAGAAGAAGCCGATTTCGTGGCAGGCCCGGCCTAATTCGGCAGCCGCGCCGCCCTCGCGGAGAACGCCGGCGAGGCTAATCCTGAAACAACGATAATCGGAAGTCCAGTCATCACCTATCCTTACTCACTTCTTCGGAAATGCGAGGCGGGATCGATTACAGCGCTGACGGTCGATCTCAAATCAAGTTCCTTCCGCCGGAACACGGATCATACGTACCGCCTCGATCGACAGCAAGATGGCGTGAGCTTCGTTCAACGCTGCAATTATCGGTTCGGCAGCCATCGTCAGATGACCTCCAACTTCGAAGCATCAAGTGGCTGGCGAGGGATCTCCTGCAACCCGGCCAAAGTATCCTCCGGCAAATACATTCTCTGGGGAGAGAGGATCTCGAGGGTGACAAAGACTGCTGGAACTAGAAAGATAATCGTGACCGAGACCCACATCAGGGCGGCCGCGAACTCCTGGTCTTCTAGCGGCGAAATGCTTACCGCTCTTGGTGCAGAAAGATAAGACGAGTAGACAACGCGATCACAGAACGCGAGAAATCCAGAAAGCGCATCACACGGTAACGTAGCGCAGAAAAGATACAAGGGAATGGACCATCGAGGCCATCTCGCGGTACCCGGCCAGGGCTGGACCACCGGCCACCAAAATAGGAGGCCAGTCCCGAAAAAACACGCGTGCTCCAATTCATGCAACCAGTCCCACCTCAACGCCAGCGCAAACATCACTGGGACATGCCATCCGATCAAAGCAAATGTGGCGGCAAGCCAACAAATGGCGGGATGAGTAGCAAGACGTCCGAACCTTTTCACAAAACCGAAGCGGAGAAATGGGCCGACGACGCGACGCGTCATGGATTGCGGAAGTCCCCGAAGGACGGGTAGCGCCGGTGCACCGAGCCAAATTAATGGTGGGGCGACTGCCATGAGCAGCAGATGCTGCACCATGTGAACGGAGAGCGACATATCGTCAAATGCTTCGAGCGGAGAACCTAAAGCGATCCACAGTGTAACGATTCCAGACAAAAAAGCTGCAAGGCGCCATCCTGAGAACGGTTTGGGAAAAATACGGTGGAGGCGATGCCAACCAAATGTGTAGATCAGAGCTGCGAGACACAGCGACACATTCACCCCGATGGGAGCGGACCAGGATTCGAGAATGGCTTGAGCGTCTGGTGTCATTGGGAAAGTGCCATCCTTATTGATCCGTTGAAGGCTGCCCTCCCGCTTCGGTTCCAAGTGCGATCGCGCGCGACACGTCCCGCGCTGGTTGTCGTCCTGCGGGATGCAACGTTTCGAGGAATGCGACCACGGCCGTCGTCTCCGCAGGACTCAGGTTCTTGCCGTATGCAGGCATGTTGCCGCCCCCTTGGATGACCTGACGAATCAGTTGATCGTGTGTCAATCGCAGGGCCACTTCGTCGAGAGTAGGACCGCGCTTTCCGCCTTGATCGCCCAAAGAGTGGCAGTTGTGGCATTGCTTCGCCTGGAAAACGAGAGCACCTTGCCGCTCAAGCGCAGACCGGTTGTGCAGAAATTCAGATGGAATTGGTATGCCGCTCCACGCATCCATGACGGGGCTCCACGGTGCGTTTCCCGCGAGGCGCGTAAATGTTCCGAGCGCCACCGCTACGAGCAGAATCGTGAGCACGGCAATGGGCCTGCGCCGCCAACTTTTTTCGCCTTCGCCAAACAGGAATGGCAAAAGCAGTAGCGCAATAATTCCAATCACGGGACCGATAAGTAGTGCGGGAGTTTCCATGGATGGCGGCAAGAACGAAAGCACCGCGTAAAGCCACAGGAAAAAGAAATCCGGACGCGGCGCGGTTTGAATGATGGTTGGATCCGGCGGACCGGACGGTCCAAATGGACCGAAGTAGGCGGCGCACGCAGCGATCGAGAGCAAGATGAAGGCTGCGAAAAAAAGGTCTTTCCAAATCGCGCCGGGAACGAACGGCACGCCGTCCTTTTTCGTTAGCTCGTGATAGTCCCTTATATAGCTGGTCTTTCGGACTACCCGCCCGGGCATAGGCCACTCGTTAACTCCGAGCTTCAGAACCATCAGGAGGTGGAC
>PMOP01000323.1:4303-6784 GCA_003161495.1 Acidobacteriota bacterium
CATTAATTTGACGATCGAAGGTCCCATTATGGGGACGCGGCTCGCAATCGAAGCCCCAATTCCAAGGCCCCAGTAGGCGTCTTGATCGAATCTCAAAACCTGGCCGGTGAAGGCCATGCCCAAAGTCATGAGTAAGAGAAAGACGCCCACGATCCAGGTCAGTTCGCGCGGGTACTTGTAGGCGCCAAACAGAAAGACTTGGAGCATATGAATTAGAACGATCGCAATCATAAAGTTCGAGCCCCAACCATGCAGGCCGCGAATGAACCATCCAAGCGCAACGTCGTGATTGAGCGTCTGGAGACTGTTCCAAGCTTCGCCGGCGGAAGGCACGTAAATGAGAGCCAGCATGATGCCGGTAACAATTTGCAGTAGGAAGACTACGAAGGCGGCGCTGCCGAAAACATAAAACCAGCTCGCGGTTTCGCGCGGAACCGGATGCTCCATGGTTTCGCGGATAGACGTGCCAAGCTGGAGACGCGCGTCCAGCCAATCGGCGATGGATTTGATCAGACGCATGATCGAATCTCTCTGACGATATTGGAAGCCTGGCCTGGCGTGGGCATCTCGCCGGCTTTGATCAACAGTTTTCCGTCTTCAATCCTGTAGCCATATTCAAACAATCCGCGCTCTGGAGGACCAGAAGCGCGGGAGCCATCCTGGTAATACGCGCCGCCATGGCAGGGGCACATGAAGAGGTTGGATTGCGGGAACCAACGAACAGGACAACCGAGGTGCGCACAATTAATCGCAAACACTTGAAACGTTTTTCCGTCCACATTGCGAACCCAGCAGGCGATGTTAGCCGTATCGCCATCCGTTGCACTTACAACAGGATTTCGATACGTGGCCAGGCGAGTCTCGCCGGAAGGAAACTGTTCAAGGCCGCCGAGGGGAATCCAGGAATCGTAGCCAACTTTTCGTTCGCGAGTAACGGGAGCAAGGAGATAGCGAACGAATGGCACGGCTAGAATCAAACCGACGACGCCGTTACAGAAAATTCCTGCTTTCATGAAAAGATCGCGCCTGGTTACTCCGCCTGTCAAACTCATTGAATTTCTCCCATTGCTTTTGCAGTTGTCTGAAAAGGCTGGCCTGGAAATTTCGGCCGCTGAGACGCGAGCCAAGCCACGACATCCGAGACATCCTGTGATGACATCGGCTTGCCTGGAACATCGCTTCGCCAGTCGGGAGCGCCCAGTTCAGGACGCCCCGCGATCACGATCGTCCGCAGCTCTTGATCGCTGACCAATGCAAGGAACGACCCATCCACGATGGAGCTTGCTTTTTGTCCCCCTCGTCCCGCGGCACCGTGGCAGGACGAGCAATACGTGGCATACACTTCCGATCCACGCGCGGAATCGCCGGGCACTGACGAGGAGTACGGCGGCGGATCAGCGCCGGAAAAAATATCCGGCTTTGACCAACGCTCACGAATTCCGTTTACAATCACGTCGACCTGTTTGGTGGTGAGCATGCCGCCGGCGCTTTGCGCAAAAGCGGGCATCGACGTCCCGGGAATTCCACTCGCAGTTGCGCGATGCAGGACCGCGTCATCTGCAACTGCCAGGTACACGGGATTCGCGAGCGCGATCGCCGCTCCGCCCTTTCCCTCTGAGCCGTGGCAACCCGAGCAGTTCTGCGCATACAGGACGCCAAAATCTGAAATTTCGCCGGGAACGATTGGCACCTTCCCAGGCCCAGGCCGACCGGGCGCGTTAGTACATCCGCACAAACCAAGTGCGGTGACGCAAACGACTCGCAGAATGAGCAAGCGGAATCTCATCGTAATCCGTTTCTGTTTGGCTTTTCGTCATTCAATCCCGGTGCTTCAATCCCTGCACGCACCAGGAAAGGCGCGAACTGGCGCGCGCGCAAACGCTCCTGCTGCGCCACAACCAATCCGGCAACAATCCCGAAAGCAAATTGCGAAGCAATGAACCACGGCCAATCAATGCGCGCGTCGACGAGTGGATTTATGAGCCCTAAGATGCTGTGCAGCAATCCTGTCCAGAGGATCGGCGCAATGATGCCGCCCAGAAGAATTGGCCGGCGCGGAAACATCGGCAGCATGGCTCCGTACAGCAGACCCACCAAAATAGACGTGAGCAGATGAATGACGACTGCGAGGGAGAAGCTTGTTAAATGAAACGTATCGAGCGCATTGATATCGAAATGGTAGGGATGGGCTGAGGCCGTCGATGCGAGCAGATTGATCGGATACCAAATGCTTCGTTGTTTAAGAAGACCGTAAAGGCATGCGAGCGCCGCCATGGCCACGCTCCCAGCCAACCCACCCCAAATTCCCGCAATCACTGGATACATTTCGAGTGGAAGCAAGGGCCGAGGGAGATCTGGCGCCATCGCCAGCCTTTCGACTTCGCGGCGGGAAGTAGTGACGACGAGCAATTCCTCTCGGACCTCAACGGTTTCCTCCTTTTCGTGCGGAAGGACTTCCCGGAACCAGCCGACACATCCGGT
>PMOP01000522.1 GCA_003161495.1 Acidobacteriota bacterium
AAATTCCACAAATACGAGAGACAACATCATGAGTCCCACCAGGATCAGCGACGCCCCGCCTACTTGCGCGACGGTGCGATCCGATGTCCGTGCGGCGCGTGCCGTTTTGGCCCAGGTGCGCGCGCCCCAGTAAATGAGAACTGCGCCGAGGCCCAGCCAGGCCGGGCCTCGCGGATTAAAATTACCAAGTTCCAGCCGGCCGCTCACACCGAGCCACGCTAAAAAGCCGCCGAGCAAAATAAAAATAAACTCGGTCATCATCCGGAACATGTTGGCCGGTTTTAGCATGCTGGCTTCGGACCGGTCAGGCCCGTTCGATGCGCACGGATTTCAATTCGACGGCTTGCTTCGGCTTGTCGTTCGCTCCGCGCGGCAATTCCGAAATTTTCGTGGCGATATCCATTCCTTCGATCACCTCGCCAAAGATCGTGTGTTTGTTATCAAGCCAGGGCGTCGCCGCCACGGTGATGAAAAACTGGCTACCATTTGTGCCGGGACCGGCGTTGGCCATGGAGAGCTTTCCCGGTTTGTCGTGCTTCAGAGAAGCATGAAATTCATCGGCAAAACGATAGCCGGGATCGCCGGTTCCAGTTCCCTGCGGGCATCCGCCCTGAATCATGAATTGCGGAATGACGCGATGGAAAACGAGGCCGTCGTAAAACGGGCGCTTCACTTTTTGACCGGTCTTCGGGTCCTTGAATTCCTTGGTGCCTTCCGCAAGGCCGACGAAATTCGCGACCGTCTGCGGCGCTTTATCTTCAAACAGGCGAATGACAATCGTTCCCTGCGAAGTATCGAATACGGCATAAGTCCCTGGTGCTCGGCTCAAGACCACCTCCCGTGGTAAACAAAATGAACTCGCATTATGGCCCATTCCGGGCAGCGAGGCCAGCGTGCCTCCGGAAATGGGACACCTCGATTTTATCAAAGCGCGTACACGCGCCGCAGTGCTAAACTTTGGCTCTTCGCGGCTGCATCGCGGCGTCGTGCTGGCGAATCCAATAACAGGTAGGGAGAAGACCACTTGAACAACGTCATTATCATCGGGAGCGGCTGCGCCGGGTTGACGGCCGCCATCTATGCCGGGCGCGCTAATTTGAAACCTATCGTGATCGATGGCTTTGAGCCGGGCGGGCAGCTCTCGCTCACCACGATGGTGGAAAATTTCCCGGGCTTTCCCGACGGCATTCTCGGCCCGGACTTGATTGAAAACATGCGCAAGCAGGCGCAGCGCTTTGGCGCCGAGTTCAAGTCCGGCGCGATCACGGACGTCGATTTAAGCAAACCGCCCTTTAAAATTACAGCGGGCAACGACACGTATGAAGCGCGCACCCTCATCATCGCTGCGGGCGCGACCGCGCGGCTCATGGGTCTCGAGTCCGAGCGCAAACTGATCGGCTACGGTGTCTCCACATGCGCCACCTGCGACGGCTATTTTTTCCGAGGCAAAGACATCGCGGTCGTCGGCGGAGGTGACTCCGCGATGGAGGAAGCTAATTTCCTTTCGCGATTCGCCAGCAAAGTGTACCTGGTGCACCGGCGCAACGAATTTCGCGCGTCAAAAATCATGATCGATCGCGCGCGCGCCAATGAAAAAATTAAATTTGTCACTCCTGTGGTTGTCGAGGAAATTTCGGATGTGACCAAGGGCGGCGTGGAATACATGACGCTGCGCAACACCGAAACCAATCAAACTTCCAAGCTGGACGTGGAAGGCGTGTTCATCGCCATCGGCCACGTGCCCAACACCAAGGTCTTTCACGGCAAGCTCGACATGGACGAGAACGGTTACCTNNATTCCCGGCGTATTTGCCGCCGGCGACGTGCAGGACCATCACTACAAGCAGGCCGTGACCGCAGCAGGCTCGGGCTGCATGGCCGCGATCGACGCCGAGAAATTTCTCGAGGCCCATCCGGACCGCTGAAATCGCTCCTCATTTCACCGCGTTGCCGGCACAACTCCGATGTTACGCGCGCTCCTGCTCCAACTGGCAAAAAGCTCCCGGCTTAGCCGCTGGATTACTTCCCATGACATGACACGCCGAATGGCGCGCCGCTTTGTCCCGGGCGAGGAATTAGGCCCGGCCATCGAAGCGGCGCGCGCGTGCAACAAGGCTGGAATGACGGTGAGCCTGGATCACCTCGGCGAAAACGTGGTCACACGCGAGGATGCGGCGCGCGCGCGCGGTTCCTACACGGAAGCGCTGGATCGAATTGCAGCAGAAGGAGTTGAGGCCAATGTCTCGCTCAAGCTGACGCATCTCGGTCTCGATCTCGGCGGCGAATTTTGCGCCGAGCAGTTGCGTATGGTCACGCGCCGCGCGGAAGAGCTTGGAAATTTTGTGCGCGTGGACATGGAAGGCTCGGCCTACACCGACCGCACGCTGCGCATGGTCAAGCAGGCCCGCGCGGAAACATCCGCCGTCGGCACCGTCATTCAGGCATGCCTTTACCGCGGCGAAGAAGATATCCGCGAATTGCTGGGCATCGGCTGCCGCATACGTCTCGTTAAAGGGGCGTACAAAGAACCTGCGCGGATCGCCTTTCAGCGCAAGAAAGACGTCGACGCGAATTTCGTCAAGCTGATGCAGATTCTTCTGCCGAGCGGGATCTACCACGCCTTGGCCACGCACGACCCGAAGATGATCGAGGCCGCCACCCGTTTTGCCGCCGAGCAAAACATCGCCAAGGATAAATTTGAATTTCAGATGCTCTACGGGATTCGCATGGACTTGCAGAGCAGCCTGGTGCG
>PMOP01000249.1:0-2365 GCA_003161495.1 Acidobacteriota bacterium
GTGCGCGCACGAAAGGGCGGCATCCTCATCCCTCTGCTATGATGCCGTATTCGCCATCGAAAATAGCTCAGGGTCCGAAAACGCACATGGATTCACACGAAAAAGATCGGCTGTATCAAAAAGGACTTGAAGCATTCAATTCCACGCATTTCTACGACGCCCACGAACATTGGGAAGAAGTGTGGCTGCAGACGCCGAATCCGGACAAAATGTTTCTGCAGGGTTTGATTCAAGTAGCGGCGGCGTTTCATCACTATTCGCGCGCCAACTTGCTGGGAACGCGAAATTTACTGCTGGCCGGGCTGCTGAAACTCGATTGTTTTCCCGAAGATCACGGCGGCCTTGAAATTGAGGAGCTTCGCGAAGCCGTCCGGGAATGGCTCGCCGCGATAGAAGCGGGAGAAATTCTCGAAACCAGGAAGCCGCCACGAATCGGACGTAAGCAGGTCAAGTAGCGCGGGCTTCAGCCTGCGGGTTTTAATATTTGCTGGGATTAAACCCCGCAGGCTGAAGCCCGCGCTACATAACGCTACGCTCAAACGACAATTAAAACACTCGCGGCAAAAATCTGGGCTTTCCACCCATGGCCAGGCGATAAGCGGGGTTCGACATCAGAATGCCATCCTCAACATTTATCCTGCGTCGCAGAATTTCCAGATCCCCGAGCGTTCCGGCAATCGCCGTGATCCACGCGGTGTGAATCATGGGCAGCGAAAATATCTCAATCACCACGGCCACATAATTCGGGTGCCGCACCCAGCGATACGGCCCTGAACTGACTACGCCCACGCGCGCCGATTCCATCACCTCCACATTCCAGTGCCCTGCCAGTGTCCCGATCACCCACCAACGAAGGGCATTGGACAGAACAAACAACGCAAGCATCGGAATGGCCAGCGCGGGAATCAGAGGGCGGTGAAGGAACAAAACCTCGGCGCCCGCGCAGACGAGAACGCCGCCATGCAAGATCACCATCCAGCGAAAATGCGGTTCTGGAATTTTGCGAACGCCCTGCGTTTCAAGCCGGCGCTGATTGCGCCGCGAAATTCCTAATTCCGCAAGACGCCCGATCCCCACGAGCACCAGCAGGGAAAGATAAGCAAACGTCATGGCCATTGCAGCAGGAGCATTTCGGCCGTGAATCCCGGCCCGAAAGCCATCAGGAGTCCATAGCTGCCCGAAGGCATTTCTCTTTGTACCAGCCATTCGTTCAGAATAAAAAGAACGCTGGCGCTCGAGAGATTTCCGTAGCGGCGCAAAATGTCCCAGGAAATTTCGGTGTCGGAGCGGTCCAGCCCCAATTCCGCCTGCATGAAGGACAGAAGTTTTTGCCCGCCCGGATGCAGGAGAAACGCGGAAATATCCTCGCGCCGCAAACCCTGGCGCGCCAGAAATCCTTCCGCGAGATCTTTGACCCTATCCCGGATCAGCTCCGGCACGTCCTTGGAAAGAACGATGTGGAAGCCGGAATCGCGCAGATCGAAACCCATTGCGCCGAGCGAATTGGGAAACAGGAAACACTCGGACGCCAGAATACGCGGCCCGGGCGCTTCGCGGCCCGTGACGACCACGCCCGCGGCGCCATCCCCGAACAGCACGGCGGAAATCAAATTAGCCTGGGAGAAATCCTTGCGCTGAAAGGTGAGCGTGGGAATCTCGACAGAGATTAATAGCGCGGTGCGATCCGGAAACGCGGTCAAATATTCCCAAGTGCGCGCGAGGCCGGCGGCGCCCGCCGCGCAACCGAGTTCCGTGATGGGGAGCCGGCGCACGTCCGGGCGAAATCCCATGATCGTCGCGATGTGGGCATCCAGCGAAGGAATCATCACGCCGGTGCACGATACAGTAATGAGCAGATCCACGTCCGTGGGCGTCATGCCGGCTTGCGCGAGGGCGCGCTCGGCCACCTGCAGGCCAAGCTCGACGGACTTTTCCTGATACTCCGCATTGATCCGCGAGAGCGGGCGCGGCTCGATCGTGTAGTCCGCCGGAAACACGCTGTAGCGCTGATCGATCGCCGAATTGTCGATCACTTCGCGAATGGCATCCAGCTTCGATCCATCGAGCGAAAAAACCTCACCGATGCGGTTTTTCACAATTTCACGGGACAAAACGTACGGTGGGACGGCCGTCGCGGATCCCGCGATGGTGGCAACGGCAGGTACGATTTTATTTTTGATCTTGGTGTGCGGGTCTTGGCGGTTGGCCAGAACTTCTTCCAACGCTAAAGATTTTGGCGTTCTTGTGGATGACAATGTGAGGCTCCTCTGACTCCGGCTCCGGATGGGCATTCTCGGAGTAAGAGATACCCGGCGCCAGGCTTTCCAATACCGCGGTAAGACGAAGATTGCTGCCAGCAGGCACT
>PMOP01000249.1:2385-3091 GCA_003161495.1 Acidobacteriota bacterium
CCTTCCATCGCAAAGAGGACGCCGCACGAAAACCCACTCCGGCAAGTTGCCGTTTTCGGACGGTATGATTCAGCCTTGCTTGGTGTACCAGTCCGCGTTGATCGGCGTGAAGCTTGCCCACTTTTCCGGCAAATCTTCCAAAGCAAAAATCGCCGTCACAGGGCACACCGGGACGCATGCGCCACAGTCGATGCATTCCACGGGACTGATGTACAGCTGGGGCTCGGCCTCGAATGCGGGCTCATCTTTGCGCGGATGGATGCAATCGACCGGGCAGACGTCGACGCATGCGGTGTCCTTGGTTCCGATACAGGGCTCAGCGATTACGTACGCCATCGTAGCTCTCCTTCGAGCGATATCAATTGCTAAAAATAAACAGAAACCCACTTACATTTGCATGGAAAGTATGGGTTTATATCATCAAAAGGGCAGCGGCACAAGCCGCTTTCTCCTCCGAAAAAGTATATCACGACCAGTGGCGCAAGCTTCAGCCTGTGGACTTTAGGCCTTGCAAGGGCCAAAGCCCGCAAGCTGAAGCATGCGCCACTTAAACCGGTGCTCCGCCGCGCAAGAAATTCTTTGCGAAGAAGAGCAAGTTTGCGGGACGTTCCGCGAGGCGGCGCATAAAATACGGGAACCAGTCTTTGCCGAAGGGAATGTAGACGCGTACGCGGTAGCCCTGCCGCACCAGGCTGCTCTGCAAGTC
>PMOP01000543.1 GCA_003161495.1 Acidobacteriota bacterium
ATTTGAGATTTGAAATTTGAGATACAGGAAACAAGACAAGGTGGCGCGCTATATTGCTTTGGAGCCGCCGGGCACGATTGAGTTGTATTGAGGATACAGGCAGGCGATTTCAAATTTCAAATTTGAGATTTGAAATTGAGATTCAAAGCGGCAGGGAGCTGGGGAAAGAGGAGAAGGCGTTCCGTGTACCGGAACGAAACAGGGCTCGATAAGGATGGATTAGCTGGGGCCCGAGTGGTATTACTTTGGGCGTGAAATCGCCGAAAGCAATGCCAGCCGAGCCCTTGAGCCTGTACAACGGAGGACGCCCATCCGACCGAGTGGAAACGATCGGAGCCTCGCCGGAACTAGCGGCTGGACATTTTCTGAGCCATGTAAAGCAGGAGCCGGCGATCGTCATCTTCGATGCGACCGAGGAGCCTGCGAAACTTGCTCAGAAGACGGGCATCTTTTCCGGCGCTGCCCCAAACGATTTCGTCGGCGCTTTTGCGCTTCGGAAGGTTGGGAAGCTCGGGAGGTTTTTCACCGTCATAGAAGAGTTGGTAGAGAGGGACTTCCAGGGCGCGAGCCAGTTTCTCGAGTGTTTCAATGGCCGGAACGGTATGGCCATTTTCAACGCGCGAGATATAGCAGCGGAGCAATCCGGTGCGCTTTTCGATGTCCCCTTGGGAGAACTTTTTGTCCTCGCGCAAAACGCGAAGTCGGTCGCCGATAATCATGTCGGCATTGTTTCATAAGGTTATAATGCTCGCAAGCCGAAAGTGGAACTGTTTTTGAATCATTCGTAACCGGGAAGCGATGGCAAACGTCACAAATTCAGAGGTTATACGCGGGGCCGAGGCGGCGAACGAGAAACAGCCGTTAGCGCCCGCGGAGCACCAGAAGGCGTTGGTGCGGCGCGCGCAGAACGGCGATGTGAGCGCGTATGAGGAACTGGTCAAGCTGCATCAGCATCGGGTACTGGGAGTAGTGGGCGGGATCCTGCGGGGCAGCGAGGACGTCGAGGATGTGGCCCAGCAAGCGCTGGCCAAAGCGTATTTTTCGATCCGGCGGTTCGATTTGCGCTCGGCTTTCGGCACATGGCTTTACAAAATTGCCGTGAACGAGTGCTGGGATTACCTGCGAAAAAAGAAAGTGCGGCGTCTGGTGTACGAAGCGGATCTCAGCGAGGAGCAAGTCCGAAAATTAGAATCGCTGCCCGAGCATGGCTATGGCGGGGCCTCGCACCGCGAGGACGCCGGGCGGCGCGTCGAGCAACGGCAATTGGTGGAGCGGATGCTTGCGGAACTCGAGGAAAAGGACCAGATCATGCTGGTCATGAAGGAAGTGGAAGGGTTTTCGGTAGAGGAAATCGGGCAGGTCCTGGACCTGAACGTCAACACGGTGAAGGTGCGGCTGTTTCGGGCGCGCGGCCGGCTCGTGGAAATGTACCGGAAGCGGTTGCAAAAGCGCCCAGCTTCCCGGGAAAGCCTCAGGCAGCGAAGGAGTGAAAAAGGTGTTTAACAAACCGAATCTTCCAAAAGAATGCCGAAAGTTCGAATCGCGATTTGAGGACTACCTCGGCGGCGTGCCGGATTCCGAACTGGACGCCCACCTGGCCGGTTGCGGGGATTGCCGCATGCTGCTGCAGGATTCGCGGCTGGCGGGCGATCTTCTCCGCGAGGCTTGGGAACCGGCAAGCGAACCGAGCCGGGCCTTCCTGGCGAATGTGATGGCTAGAATTCATCAGGAAGAGGCGCGGGCAAAATCCCCCGCGGCATTCTGGGCTCCGCTCGAATTCTTGGCTTCCCGTTTGTCATTGACGGCAGCAGTGCTCTTGCTCGCGCTGTCGGTCTATCTGGTCGGATTTGCCCCGCAACGAGATGTTGCGCTGAACTCCATTCGCACTGAACTGAGTGCCAGCGATATTCCGCAGCCGCCTTCCGATCCGGTGAGTAATGAGGAAGTGCTGCAATCCCTGGCTGAGAGGAACAATGGACGCTAACCAAGGCAACCGCAAAGCAGTCCTTCTCGTTTTCGTTCTCTTCGCCCTGGGGATCGCGCTCGGCAGCGTTGGCACATATCTCGTGACCACGCAAGTCCAGGCCGCGCGTCCGCATGCCTCGCTGACCCACAATTACGCCGGCACGGTGGCCATGTTTACTCACGGCTTGAGCCTGAGTCCGGACCAGGAGAAACAACTGGAATCCATTTTCAACGATATGCGCGGCAATTACGCGGCGCTGCACGAAAAACTCGATCCCGAATATGAACAGGTTCGGCAACAGGGCCGGGACCGGATCCGTCAAATACTAACCACCGAACAGCGGCCGAAATTCGAAGACTTATTGCGCCAGATCGATGAAGATCGCCGCCGGCGAGACGCGGAAGGCCACGACTAGATCCCGGCCGCGTGGTCTACTGTTCCGGAGAATAATCAAAACATGGCCCGCCTCCTGGAAATTCTTAAAAATCTTTGGCTGCGCTCGATGACGTCCCGCGCGCTGCTGGTCGCGCCTCCCGTCGCATTGATCCTGTGGATGGGATACATTACGGTCGGCACGCGCGTCACCGCGCAATATTTCACCGCCAAGGTCGAACACGGCGACATCTCCCAGGTGGTGCAGGCTACGGGGACGATCAATCCGGTTAACACGGTGCCCGTCGGTTCGGTGGTTTCCGGCAACGTTGTTTCCGTCAGCGTCGACTTCAATTCCCAAGTGAAGAAGGGCGACATCCTCGCGCAAATCGATCCGGTCCCGTTTGAGAACGCGCTCGCTCAGGCCCAGGCGTCCTACCAGAATGCGGTGGCCAACGTGGCAAATCTGGAGGCGCAGATCGCCACGGGCCAGGCTAACGTGAACACCATGAAGGCCAACGTTGCTAAGGCCCATGCGACGACAATAGATATGGGCACCACGCAGAACCGCACGAAGTTATTGGCGGATCAGGGCGTATTCTCCGGTCAACAGAGAGACGACGCGCAGGCGAACTACGACGAAGCAGTGGCGTCCGAGAATGCTGCCGCGGCGCAGGAGAAGCAGGCGGAATCGCAACTGGCGTCCACGGTGGCGCAGCGGGACCAGGCCAAGGCGCAGGTCCTCATCCAAAAGGCGGCTGTGGATTCCGCTAAATTGGAGCTGAGTTATTGCACGATTCGCGCGCCCATCGACGGCACAGTGATCAACCGCACGGTGAACGTGGGCCAGCCGGTGGCGGCCAGCCTGCAGGCGCCCAACCTGTTCAGCATCGGGCAGGATTTAAAACACATGCTGGTCTATTCCAACACCGATGAGGCCGACGTGGGGCGCATCAAGGTGGGCAAGCAGGCGACGTTCCGCGTGGATTCGTTTCCGCGGGAAACGTTTAACGGGACCGTGTCGCAAGTGCGCATGAACGCCACTACGATTCAAAATGTGGTTACTTACAATACAATGGTTGCATTCGATAATCTGGACTTGCGCCTCTTTCCCGGAATGACTGCGTACATTTCCATTCCCGTCGCCGAAGCCAAAAATGTCGTTAAAATTCCCAACGGCGCGCTGCGTTACAAGCCGGATTTGACGGACAGCGAACGCACCGCCCTGTACGCAAAGTACGGCATTCAGGACAGCACGCGCGCCACNNGCCGGAAAGGCGCCCGGTGGTCCGGGCGGCGGCCCTCGCAAAGGGCAAGGCGGCTCTGGCGCGGATGGATCTGGTGGAAATCAAGGTGGCGGGCGGTCCGGCGCCGGCGGAAACAGCAGGCGGCAAGACTCGGGAATTGTTTGGAAGCTGCTTCCCAACAAGACACTGCAACCCGTGCAGGTCGCTCTCGGTGTCACGGACTTCACCTTCACGGCGCTCGTTAGCGGCGACCTGAAT
Source organism: Acidobacteriota bacterium (assembly GCA_003161495.1). GTDB lineage: Bacteria > Acidobacteriota > Terriglobia > Acidiferrales > UBA7541 > Palsa-360. The sequence continues at coordinate 3,844 of PMOP01000543.1, forward strand.
CCTGGAGACGATCTGGTGATCGGGCAGTCCTCGAACAAATCGTCCACGGCGCAAGCGCAAACGCGCAATCCGGTGACCGGCGCGGGTGGCGGCGCTCCTGGCGTGCCGCGCAGATTCTAGTCGC
>PMOP01000069.1 GCA_003161495.1 Acidobacteriota bacterium
TACTATGAACATTGGCTCGCGACTCTGGAGCGCCTGGTTACTGCCAAGGGGTTGAGCGATCCGGCTGCTCTCGCTTCTCGCAAGGAAGCTTGGGCCGATGCTTACCGGCACACTCCGCACGGCAAGCCTGTTGAATTGGCGCCTGGAAGCCGCGGGAAGAAGTAGGACGGGCTTCAGCCTGACTGGTTTTTTTGCGCCTGGAAAGCCTAGACTTGACAGGCTGAAGCCCGTCCTACCTTGGAATCCAACTCGGGTGGCCGGTGAACAATCCGTCGACGAAGCCGATCTGGTAGCACAAAAATAATCCGAAGGCGACGCTTACAAATCCGGAAGCCATCGCGAGAGTGCGATTCAAATGCGCGAAATGTTGCAGTGAATATGCGAATGGGAGCGCAATCGCCGCCGTGATCAGCATCATGCCCGCAACCGTTCCCAAACCAAAAATCAAAAGATAGCCGATGGCCCACGATGGGCGGCTTATGGTTGTCAGGACCAGCAGAGCAACCGCGGCCGATCCGGCGAGGCCGTGCACGATTCCGACCAGTAGGGGACGCAGGATGTGAAAGAGGCCCAATTGCTTCCACCATTGCGGTGTCCATCCCAGGATTGAAAAAGAATCTATTAAAATGGGTTCTCCATCTTCGTCATGTATGTGGACCATCCGGCGGCCGAAAAGAAAATGGGAATGTGCGGTGGGGCCGAGGCGTCGAATCGTGATCCATTCGATGGCGCGGCGCAGCAGGCCCGTGAGATTCAAGACTCCGAGAAGAATCAGCATGAAGCCGACGCAGATTTCCATGCTCAAACCGAGGCGTGGCGGGATTGTGAGTTTGAAGAGAATGATAGTCGCGCCGACGACCAGGATCGTGATGGTGTGGCCCAATCCCCAGAGAGTGCCGATCAGCGTGGCGTGCAGCATAGTGCGTTCGCGGCTGACGATAGTGGTCACGGCCACGACGTGATCGGGATCGGTGGCGTGCCGCATCCCCAGAAAAAATCCCAGCAGCACGATTGCGAGTAACGCGGTCATTAATTCAATTTCCTTCAGCAGCCCGGATTGAGAATCAAACCCCGCCTCTGAAGAGGCGGGCTACAGCATCTTGGCACTGCCCGCGAAAGTGCAGTAGCCCGGGTCTTCAGACCCAGGGGTTTTCCGTCAATACTTTCTATGATCGAGGGGAGGAAGATGGAGTAGCAATTCGCGCGCCGCATCCCACAATGCTTTATTCGCCAGCGTCATGTCCGATGCCGAACGCGCGAGGAATCGCGCGACGCAGCCGCCTCGCGAAACTTGCGAAGCTCCGCCACGAACATTCGGCAACCTATTCAATTCCTCATTTATCGCCGCTGCAACCTGGGGCCATCGCGTGAATCCCTCCGCAAAGATTGCCATGCACGACAGGTAATCGAATTCCTCCATCCATCCCAGCCGATCCGGCCGGTTCGTCGCGGGAATAATTTTCGTACGATTGATATACGCGGGCCTGCCACTTGCGTATATTTCCGTTCGCGAATCCAGCTCCGTGAAATTCCAGCGCTCGCCATGGGCCACGCGGCCGGATGCCATCGAATCCAAAAGGATGGCGCGGCTGCCGCGCGCCATTTCAATGCGCAATGACTGGCGAAACGCAGAGCCCGCGTGCGGGATGACGTGATCGGGAAAATATTCGAGCGTGGCGCCTTCGCCAAGATGAATCACGGTTTCGAGGATCGCTGGTTGCTCCGCGGTTCGGTAAATTCTCGTTGCCGAAGGCGTGGTCAGGCATACGTGCGTGTCGGCATCCTGCACAATGTCCGTGATGAGATGATCGCCGCCTAGCACGCCCCCTGTAGGGTTCAGCAGCATCAGGTAGGAGGCGCCGTCCGCCAGAGTGAGCGGGGTCAGCGCTTGCAGCGGCAGACAGAAGCGCGACTTGGCGAGGATTGTGCTCGCGCCGTTTCGCGCAAATCGCAGGCGAAGAAATCCGTCGCGCCCGACGCGCTCAGGATTCCGTTCACCATCCCGTTCATTATTCAAAGAGCAGGGAATGACGGATCCATTCGATGAGTGTGTCCACTCCGGAGCCGGTCTTGAGATTGGTGAAGACGTAAGGCCTCTCTCCGCGCATGCGCTTGGCATCGCGATCCATCACTGCGAGATCCGCGCCGACGTAGGGCGCGAGATCGATCTTGTTGATCACCAGCATTCCCGACGTCATGATGCCGGGCCCGCCCTTGCGCGGAATTTTTTCGCCTTCGGCGACATCGATCACGTAGAAAGTCGCGTCGACAAGTTCCGGGCTGAATGTCGCCGCAAGATTGTCGCCTCCGCTCTCGATGAACAGAATGTCCAGGTCCGGAAACAGGCGCATGAGCGCGCTCGAAGCTTCGAGGTTCACCGAGGCGTCTTCGCGGATCGCGGNNNTTCGTGATTACGGCCAGTTGATACGCAGGCTTCAGGCGCGTGCAGAGCGCTTCGACCAGCGCGGTTTTTCCCGAGCCGACAGGCCCGCCGACGCCGATCTTGAGTGGTTTGGAAATCACGAGCGGAATAACCTCGCGTCGAGCAAAGCGTGGCGCATGCTCGCGATCTCGAGCGCCGGAGCAAACGACCACATGTCCCGTTCATTTTTGTTTTGTGCATCTCCTGCAATTGTTGCTATGAGCGGTCTTACGCTCCACAGGATGCGCTGGCCGGCAAGTTGGCCGAGCGGCAAGAGCCGCAATGCCGCGCCTACGAGAGCCGCGCTCGTCGAGTAGAGATACGCGCCGGCCATTTCCAGCGCGTCCCAGCCGAGCGTTCCTCCAATCGTCCCGAAAACAATCGCGTGATGTCCGGGCGTGATTTCGTTGGCAACGGCGTTGCCAAACTCTTCGAGAAACGCGTGGCAGGGCAAGTGAGTTGCGACACGCAGAGTTTGCCTTCCCATCTGGCGGCTGGCGTCGCGCAATTCGCTCGGGGTTTTCATGGCGTCGAGCATTTCGTCGAGCGCCAGGCAGTTTGCGAAATTGTTACTCGTCGCAGCGCGCCTCGCGCACAGCAATGCAACGGCATCTGTGGGCCCGGCGCAGCCTTCCAGATACGCGCGCAGGAACGCCGCAACTCCCGCTGCGTCGCGGACTTCGCCGGATTGCACGCAGCACTCCAGGCCAAACGAGTGCGCNNGAAATTGATTCATGTTGATGCAAAGGCGTGTTGCCAATGGGATCAAAGATTGCTTGACGCCGTTCCCAGGGCGCGCCCAGCCGCTCCATTAATCGAACCATTACCTTGTCGTCCGGGACTAGAATTTTGCTTTCCTCCAGCGCCAAGGGAAAATGTCGGTTGCCGATTTCAAAGGCGATCTTCACCGCTTCGTTGTAGCCCGACGGAACAATTTCGAGGACGGATTCGATTGCGCCTTCGATTTTCAAGTACCAATCCGCTCCGACGTACAGAATCGCTCCAGGCGAGAGAGCCGTGCCCGTGGGAAGCGCGACAC
>PMOP01000129.1 GCA_003161495.1 Acidobacteriota bacterium
CTTTATGTCCCTCTGTCCAAGAAAAGTTACCATTCCCAGCGAATTAATTTTCGAGGAATTTTAATGTGAGAAGAAGATGACAACCGGAATCTGGAATTTGTAGCGCCCGCCTTCAGGCGGGCATCTGCGCCATACGTTCCGGTTATTGGTTATTCTGCTGGTTTGAACGTCCCGGAATATTCTGCGGAATCTCGGCAATTGATTTGCCGATGGTCTCGAGATAGTTTCGCATTTGGCCTTCGAGCCCAGCCGAAAATTCGCGCGAAAGCTCCGCGGATTTTTCCTGCATGACCCCGGCCATTTGGCTCCCGACGGAGGCAAGCAACGAATCCACATTTTCGCGCGCGGCCCGTTCGAAGTCCTGATGAATTTTTGATAGAGCTTCGTTTATCTTCGCCGTATATGCTGCGGTGCTTTTTTCCAGATCCTCAAGCGCTTTCGCGATACTTATATTGGTGGTGTGGGCGAGTTGGTTCTCGATCCCCGCGAAAATAGCCTCGGATTCCTTTCTCAATGCGGTTTCGGCCCCCTCCATTTTCTGCAGGGAATCTTTCGCCACTTCGAGCAAGGGCGCAAGCTGATCGCGAATGCGCCAAACGAAGTGATCGAGCGCCTCACTGCGCACGGCTTCCATATTGCTTTGCACGCGCTCAATGGTGCTGGCCGCCATCGCGTCCAGCATCTGGCTGGCTTCTTTTCCCTGAGCGACGAGGTGCTCCCGCGCAACCTCCATGTCTTGTTCTATCGTTTTCCTCCACAGGGCGTGGCTTTCCCGGGCGCCGGCTTCATGCGCTTCGCTCAACTCCTTCATGGCCTGGCGCTCAATCACTTCCTTGGATGCCGATATCGCGGACTGGATCGCTTTGACGGCTTCCTCCCGGAGTTGCGCGCGAAATTCTTCGAGCATTCCATCCTTCTCTTGGGAGAGAGCGGCGGAGGCAGCTTCCGAGGCCATGGTTTGAATTTGTTCACCCAGGCCGACCATGAGTTTTGCAAGTGGCGGGATGGAAGTTGCCTGGGTTTCGCTGCCTTCGGCTCTGGAGATTTGATCCGCTGCTTCCTCCGATCCGTTGACGAATGGTTTCTCTTTTCGGGCCACTAATTTCAATTCGCGCCCAGAAGCAGCGGATTCATCCCCTGCCGACATCTGAAGCGGAAACCAATCCTCCGGTGGAGATGCGATGCCCCAGATATTTCCGGCGCTCTCGAGTTCCACCGCGACTTGGAAACCCCGTTCTCTGGACCCGAGCTTTTGTGTCCATTTCACGCGCGCCTTGCTCGAGCATCCCGCGGAACCCTTCATCGGCAACTTTATATCCAGATACACGGTCTCTCCCTGAATGACCTCATGCCTGGACTGGTAGGTGCAGCCGTGGCAACTGATCGTCAAGGTTGAGACCTGCTCCTGGTAAGGCTCGCGCAGAGCGCCAACGCCTTGCACAAGTACCGGAATGGCCTGGTCGATTCTCGTGCTACGACGCTTCTGTGGAGAAGCAAAATGGTGGGACGACACGAATCCTCCGGCGGGGCTTGGAATATAAAGGGGCTGGAATAGAATGATACATGAGAATGAAGTTTGATGTCCGCATCCGGACATTAGCCCGTAGCTCAAAAGGTATCATCTCAAATGCACCGGGCCAAGTTTTAGATTTAGTTTTAGATTTATTGCTCAGTGTGCGCCCTGTACTCCCGCGCGCATTCTTCGCAGGGGCAAATGGTCCTCAAGAAATCGAAGCTGAAGATTCCTGTGGCGTGGCCGTCGTTAAAATCAATCTGCAATGCATAATTGCCGACGGCGTGCGCCGATTTCGCCGTCAGCTTCGGCTTGAACATGGGGAGCAGCGGCGAACTTGGCAGCGGGACAGCGCCGTGCGGCGCATTTTCTTTTTTCAATTGCAGATCTTTTTCCCGGCCCGCGGCTTTTTTCTGCCGCTCGTCGTTGCACATCGCGCAAGGGCACTCCTCGCGGAGATACGCGAAATCGTAGTGGCTCGCGTGGCCGTCGGCCCAGGTGATATCGATTCCTGTTCCGGAGGTTACGTGCACTTTTACGCTGGCCGGTTTTCTTCGCGCATCGATGGGAATAGGCATAGCGTGGCTCGGTTACTCCTTGGCCATGGAAGGCACGGTGATGCGAGCCAGGCGCCCGTGTTCCAGTTCTACGCGGCGGTCCGCAAGATTTCCGATGGCCTGCGAATGCGTCACGACAAGAATGGTGTGCCCCGCGTCATGCAGCTCGCGCAAAAGTTTCAGGACCACCGCTTCGTTCGCCTCGTCCAGATTTCCAGTCGGTTCGTCCGCGAGAATTACTTTCGGCTGATTGATCAGCGCGCGGGCAATGGCGACGCGCTGTTGCTCGCCGCCCGATAGCTCCGCGGGAACGTGAGTCAACCGGTCGCTGAGGCCCACGCGTCCCAGGGCTTGCGCGGCTTCTTTTTCGTCGGTGATGCTGTGAAAATATTGCGCCAGCATGACATTTTCCAGCGCCGTCAGATAGGGAACCAGATGAAATTGTTGAAACACAAAACCGATTTTATCGGCGCGGTAACGCGTCAATTCGCGTTCGCCGAGATTGCCGATTTCCAGGCCGTCGACCACAACGCGGCCCGCGCTCGGATGATCGAGCCCGCCGAGAATATTGATGAGCGTCGTTTTGCCGGAGCCGGAAGGGCCCATGATGGCGATCCACTCGCCCGCTTCCACCTCGAAGGTCACGCGGTCAAGCGCGCAAACTTCGCCGAAGCGCTTTTCGAGTTTTTCGACCTGGACCAGCGGCACCATCATTCTCCTCGCAAAATCTCCGCCGGGCGCACTTGCCCGAGAAGGCGCAACGGAAAAGCCCCGGCCAGCGCCACGGCCACCGTCAACGCGATCGTGATGGGCAAAACTTCAAAGCGCGCTGAAATGACCACGCCGAAAATGCGCTCGCCCATCCATCGCGCCAACACCACGCCAAGCAGGAATCCGAGCAGGCCGCCGACTGCGCCGAGCGTGCCCGCTTCGGCCAGAAACAATCGCATAATCCGCGGAACCGTCCCGCCAAGCGCCTTCATGAGGCCGACGTCCCGCCGGCGTTCCATCGCCAGCGCCGCCATTGAGGCCAGCACGCCAAACATCGAGAGCACCAGAATCAGCGCAATGGTCCAGAAAATCAAACCACGGATTCTTCCGAGAATTTTCCCCTCGGCTGCGGCGATCTGACGCACAGGCCGCACTTCGAGGCCGGGTAAATTATCCGTGAGCCTGCGCGTTACTCCCTCGATTTCGGATGGCGTTCCCGAAACGCTCAATTGCACAAGGCTCACTCGGCCGGAGAGGCCCGCAAGATTTTGCGCGGAATCGAGGTTCGTGAGGATTTGATTGTCTTCCGCGCCGCCGGTTGTAACAATTCCCGCAACCGTCAGTGAAATATTGCGATCGCCGGAACGCAGCACGACCGAACTGCCGGGCGCGAGCCCAAGCTGACGCGCGGCGTTGAAGCCCACGAGGCAATGTTCGTGATCGTCGCGAGAAGATACCCAGCCGCCCTCGAGCTTCCACCAGGAATTCATTTTGGCCACCTGGTCAAACCAGGTTCCCGCCAAAATGACCGGCTGCGATCCGGAATTCGCGGCCACATAAAGATACGGCGCGGTGGCGATAATTTGCGGGAGGCGCAGAGCGGCGATGCGATCCAGAACGCCGGTGTCGGCGAGCGCGGCTTCGCTGCCGCCGGCGGGCGGTGCGATGACGACATTTGCTCCAAGCGTGCGAAATTCCTGCGTCAGTTTGCGTTCCGCATCCAAATTGACATTGAGCAGCGCGGAACAGACCGCGGCCCCGCTCGTAAGCGCAATCAGAGCGACGGCTAAGCGGCCCCTGCTGGCGCCGAGCAATTTCCAAAGAATTCGCAGGAACATCGAGCGGCTCGCCACGTCCTCACTCTCCCCGCAACACGGGAGCGGGATCGACGCGCGAGGCACGTCCAAGCGGAAGGAGACTCCCCAGCAGCGCAACGACCGCCGCTAGGACCAGAACAATCGGAAGCAGAATCCATCGAAGCTCGGGCGCTGTGCCAAAAATTCCGATGCCGAGCTCGCGCGCCAGCACAATTCCCAGCGCGTATCCCAGAACGCCGCCGACCAGCGCCAGAAACAATTGCTCCGCAACAAAAAATGCGCTGACCGCGCGGCGGCTCGCTCCGAGCGCCTTCATCAAACCAATTTCCGAGCGCCGCTCGAGCACCGTCGTCGCGGACGTCGCGCCCACCGCCAGCGCCGCCGCGAATAAAGCCGCAATCGTAACGATCCACATCAGGCCGCTCACGCGCGTCAGAATTCGTCCTTCGCCTTCGGCGACTTGCCGGATCGCGCGTACCTCCACGCCGGGAAGTTGCTGCTGAATCTGGTGCGAGATTGAGGAAATGTACGGGCTGCAATACCAGCGGTCGTATTCGACCGGGGTCATTGTCGAGGGATCACGCTCGGAGAAGGAGTCCGCGGGTTTCGTCAGCGCGCTCACCAGCAGGCGCCGATACTCGCCGGGGCGGCCCGCCAGTTCCTGCGCAATTTCCAGTGGCGCGAGGATGGAGTTGTCCTCGCGGCCTCCAGTGGAAACAATGCCCGTGATCGTAAGCGTGCGCGAGTGACCGTCTGCATCGATTTTGATTTGGCTTCCGGCGCGCAAATTCAAGCGCTGCGCAAGCGCTGCGCCCGCAACGCCTTCTTCGGCGGCATCGGAAAACCATCGCCCGTCGACATGCCACCACGGATCGGTGGCCGAAATTCCCGTCGTGAACGCACTGCCGTCGGGCACGGTGACAGAGTGGCTGTACCATGTGCCAATCATTTCTTCGTGAGAAATTTCCTGCGAGCCGCTGGATGAGATGGACACGGGAACGTCGAGAAACGGCGCAAATCCCACAACGTTGTTGCGCCAGAAAATGGTTTTCAATTTTCCGAGATCGCTCACAGGCAAATAGGCGCCGGCGTCAACGGGCCGGTAATCGACTCCCCCAATTTCCAGCGGCAGCGTGTCGGAAGCAGGCGTGACCAACAGATTCGCGCCCAGCGAACGGAATTCCCGCGCCAGCCGGTCTCCCACATCCAGAGCCACTTCCAGCGTGGCCGTCGCAACCGCCATGCCCAGCGCCAGCGCCGCCGCCGTGAGCACTTTCCGGCGCGGTTTTCGCGTGAATGAATCGCTGACGATTCGAAGAAACATAGTCTACTGTCCCATCCGAAAATCTATCGCGTACTCCCACAGAAAACCCCGCCTCTGAAGAGGCGGGCTACAGCAAACCGCCGTCGCTTATGAATGCTGTAGCCCGGGTCTTCAGACCCGGGGGTTTTCGGCGATCATCTTACGGAAACTCTGGACGGGATCCAAATTGAGTTATGCAATCGCTCCTACTGAGAGACCCGGCTCCTCGCTTCGGCCAATTTCGAAACGTCGATCACCAGCGCGCCGCTATCCATGCGCGACGGAACGCCCACGGGATTGCATCCGCCCGCTTCCCCGATCGTCGGAATGTAAATGGCGGAGGCGCAGTTGCGGCACACGACGTTCGAACCATCCTGGCGATATCCGGCCGTCCCGCAAATGAGGCAAGCATCGAGCGCGGTGCCCCAGCTTCCGTTCGGCTTTCGAATGACGAGAAAACGCAGGCTCGTCCCGCTCGCGTCCACGCTGTAAACGTGAAGATTCGCATCGCTGATCTCGGCGAGCGGAATGCGGACCGACCCGTCTTCCGACTGGATCGAGCGAGCCTCGGTCGTCGCGCTCACCCGCGTGTAAGCGAATTCCGCGGCCAGAATCAGGATGACGGCAGTGCAGGTGAACGCCGAAGCGAACGCCCAGCGGCGCTGTTTCCTGCGCTCCCATTCGAGCCGCCGGCGCTCCGCAGCGTCGGGCACATTCTCAGCCGCGCGGCCACGCGCCGCCATCCATTCGCGCAGGACGAGAAGCGCGGCCGCGCCAAGAATCACGGTGAAAAAGAAAAATTCGTTGCGAACGATGGGACCGACGTAAGCCATCTCCACCTTGCTGGAGGGCAACCACATGGCCTCACTCAATTCGTGAATGCCGGTCAGCGCCAGTTGCACGGCCACGATAATCAGGATTGTGCTGGTCGCGGAAAAAAATCTTCCCAAAGAAATCTTCAATGTTCCCTGGAAAAAGAAAACTCCTACGGCGACCGCGACGCCCAGCCCCAGAACCGTTCCGATCCAAACCGCGAGTCCTTCGGTGGAAAGTTCCACCGCCCGCAAAATCAGCGCAAGCTCGGCGCCCTCTCGAACCACCATGAGAAAAACGAATAATGCCAGGCCGAACCCCGCGGACAACTCCGATTTGGCCGCGTGCTTTTCGACGCGCGCTTCGATTTCCTTTTTTAGATGCCGAGCCACGCGGTTCATCCAGATAATCATCGTGACCACAAAAACGGCGGCGACCAGAAGCAGCACGCCCTCGAATCCGTCTTCGCTGACTTTCCAGCGCTCCAGCGCGATGGCGACAGCCAGGCTGGACGCCACTGCGGCAAGGACGCCGCCCCACACCCAGCGCACGAGATTCGAGCGCCCCGTGCGATTCAGATAGACGAGTACGATGCCGACGACAAGCGCGGCTTCGACGCCTTCCCGAAGAGCGATGAGAAAAGCAGAGAGCAAAGGCAATCCTTAAGCGCCGCTTGGCTGGCGACACGATTCGCTTCCATGGATCGAGCCGCGGGGGCACGACGTGTCATGCGCTACATTAGCGAACGTTCGCGTGAAGGCAAAGCCTGCGCACAAAATGGACCCCGAGGGGGCCCTTTCTAGTTGCAACTCATTCGCAACTGGACATAGTAGTGTACATGCCGCCATCTCCCGGGGTCAAGTTTGCCTATTTCAAATCAGTCTCAAATTTGAAATTTCAAACGCCCTGGTGCGTCCCATGACGGTAGAATATGCATCTACATGATTCTAGCCATGATTCAGCCCCGAAGCCACAACGCAATTCGTCCCAAAACCGGCCGGTTGGTTATGGCCGCCGGACGCTTCGCGGCAATTGCTTTTGCGGGATTGCTTATCGTGGCACCAGCTTTGCCCCAATCTTCATCGAATAGCCCTGCTTCACCGGCTCCCTCTCCTGCGCGGGCCGCGTCACCATCCACGCCTGCTCCCCAACCGGATAAGGGTCGCGCGAAAAAGGCCTTCCAGGCGGGCCGGCGCGCGGAACAATCCGGCGACTGGAAAGCGGAGTTTGCCGCCTATTCCGAAGCGGCGACCTACGATCCGTCCAGCCGGGAATATAAAATGTTGCGGGAACACGCGCGGTTTCAAGTTATTCAATCGCTCGTCGATAACGCCGAACGCCAGGCCATCGCCGGAGATATTCCGGGCGCGCGCGCGTTGCTCGTCCAGGCGCTGGAGATTGATCCCAATTTCGTGGTGGCGCGGGAGCGCCTGGCGGAATTGACGCCGGGTGTCGCAGAAACGGGCGCGGAAAAAGGCCCGCGACTCGCTGGTTTGCCCCGACTGATTATCAAGCCGGGAGCGCAGGCCTTCGACTTTCGCGGCACAACTCGGGGCGCCTTCGAGGAAATCGGCAAACAATTTGGCGTGAAGATGATTTTTGACGGCGATCTGGCAGACCGGTCGATCCGGTTTCAGGTTCCGAGTTTGGATTTTGACACGGCGGTGATGGTCCTTTCGCGCCACACCAGGGCGTTTACCCGGGTCGTGGACGCGCACACGATGTTTGTCACCGAAGATACTCCGCAAAAAGTGAAGGATTACAC
>PMOP01000146.1:0-306 GCA_003161495.1 Acidobacteriota bacterium
GAAGGCCGCGCGCTATTTTGAAAACACTGCTTATGCCACGCCCGCCGATCGCGCCCGCGCCGTCGCCCTCGTCGCCGAAACGGCCGAAAAAAACAAGCAAACGGCCGCCGGAATTTTTTCGACAGGCGTCACGCAATCCGCGATTGCCAACACGCGGGGCCTTTTCGCCTCGCATCGCCAGACGCGCGCCGAATTTTCGATCACCATTCTCGAATCCGATTCCTCCGGCTGGGCCAAGTCCAATTCGCCCGATCTCGCCCAAATCGATGCCGTCGCGATGGCCCGCAGCGCGAGCGAAAAATCGGC
>PMOP01000146.1:324-4326 GCA_003161495.1 Acidobacteriota bacterium
CTCGTCGGATTTCTCTTTTATGATTTTGCGGCGACGGCGATGGCCGACCAACGCTCCTGCTTCAACAAACGGATGGGCAAGCAAGTCCTGGGCAAAAATATTACGATCTACGATGACGATTATCACCCGCTGCAGTCCGGCCCGCCCTTCGACGGCGAAGGAATCCCGCGCCAGAAAATTCTGTTAGTGGACAAGGGTGTGCCAACCAATCTGGTGTACTCGCGCGCGACCGCCAAAAAAATGAAGGCCAAGGCAACCGGCCACGGCTTTTCCTTGCCAAATGATATGGGCGAGGCGCCCATGAATCTGGTTTTCAGCGGCGGCGATTCATCGATAGACGAAATGGTGCGTTCCACCGAGCGCGGCATCCTGGTCACGCGCCTCTGGTACATTCGCGACGTCGATCCCTACGAAAAAGTCCTCACGGGCATGACGCGCGACGGAACGTTTTTGGTTCAAGATGGCAAGCTTGCCGGCGGCCTTCGAAATTTCCGCTTCAACCAAGGCATTCTCGAAATGCTTTCCAACGTCGAGATGATGGGCCCCGCCGTCCGCGCCGCTGGGGAAGAATCCTTCGAAATGGTCGTCCCGCCGATGAAGGTGCGCAATTTCCAGTTCTCGGAAGTCACAAAATTCTGAAACGGGCGTAATAGCGTTCAAACGGAGTGGCGGGTTCGGTCTAACTATTTTAATCGCACGGTGTAAGTGATGCGAAGTTCCTTCGTGCGCGCCCGCGTCATGGCCTCAATACATGCAAGGTATGCGGGCTGAGCCGCGGTGCCTGGTTCATACAATGCGCGTTCTGCTTCACAGTTTGCGTCTCGATACTGGATCCACAGACGTTCGGTCTCAACCAGGCGCTTGGCATCATCGCCCTCAAGTCTCTTTCGAATTTCTTGATAAATGGAATTTAGCGCGGCGTCGGAAGACTCCTTTGCCTTCAATAGGCATTCCACCGCATCGTAGGTTACGCCCACGTTGAAACAGGGGGAATCTGGCTCGTTCATTTGCTGCGCGGAGAACGATACAGCCGCCAACAGACAGATGGAAATCGCAACAACAGGGATATATTTCCACATCGGCCTTGCCTCCTGCTTGATTCACTCGCCAGCTGCAAACCATAACGCTACATCAATCTCCAATCCAATTCCGCCCTGATTTTGGTCATCCGAACCGATGAGTAATTCGTATCATTCAATGTCGTGCTAGAGTCGAGGAGAGCCGTATGGACCGACGCAGATTCATTTCGATTGCCGGAGGCGCGGGGCTGGGGATTCTCTTGCCCTACGCCGTGTACCGTTCGCTGGCGTATGGATTTGGCGCGAGTTACGTCAATGTTAAGGGCTACGAAAAGTTTGGCCCGGAGGCGGCACTGCGGGCGATTGCGCCGGTGGATCGGTTTTACGTCACTTCGTCACACGGCGAGCCTGCGGTGGACGTGAACAGATGGTCGCTGACGATCGACGGGCTGGTCACGGACCCGCTGCACTTCGACTATGACGATATTCGGAAGCTGGCGCCGTATGAAACGACGCTCACGCTCGAATGTATTTCGAATGAAATTGCAGGCGGGCTGATCGATACGGCCGACTGGCGCGGAACGCTGCTGCGGCCGTTGCTGGAACGAGCCGGGCTGAAGCCGAACGCGAAGTACGCGATTTTGTACGCGGCGGAAGGGTACACGACCGGCCACACAGCGGAACGGCTGATGCGCGGCGCGAATTTTCTGGCCTATGACATGGACGGCGAACCGCTGACGCGCATTCACGGCTTTCCGCTTCGCGTGCTCATGCCCGGGATTTATGGGATGAAGACGCCGAAATGGCTTACGCGCATCGAGCTTGTCGACAAGAGCCATCTCGGCTACTGGGAATGGATGGGGTGGTCGAACACGGGCGAGCGGCAGTTGCAATCCGTGATCGACGATCCGCACGAGGCGGCGCAAATCGCGGGACAAAGTTTTGTCGTGACCGGCTGGGCGGTCACGAATGCAGTGGGCGTCGCGAAAGTTGAAATTTCGACGGACGGCGGCGGCACGTGGAATCCGTGCCAGATTTTCAGCAATCCGATGCCGTCGCAGGTGTGGGCGTTCTGGCGCTACGTGTGGGCGAATCCGCCGAGCGGAAAACACGAGATCCAAGTGCGCGCCACCGACTCGAATGGAAAGCTGCAGACGTCGTCGCGTTCGGGGGAATGGCCGGATGGGGCGACGGGGTATCACGCGGTGACGGTGAATGTGGCGTGAAGGCGTGATTTGTGAATCGTATATGGCGGACGTGACTGGTTACTGGTGATTGGTTACTGNNACTGGTGATTGGTGACTGGTGAAAAACCTCTTGGATACTACTGCGTGGTGAACGTCAGGCTATTTACTGTCTTCGCGATTACGTTTTCCTGAACCTGGATCAAATCTGAATTCGCCCACGTCATACCCAGCAGAGTGTAGGCGTCGTTGCCATTGAGAAGAGTTAACAGGATGACGGACCAATCGCGGCCGTCGGCAGTTCCGCGCGAGCGCTGCTCGACGGCAGGAAAACCAGCGACAGACAAGCGGCGGGTGGAGATCAGGCGGTAATTTTCGTAAACCTCGCCAAGGGCTTTTTCCGTGGCGGCGGCATGCGCGTCGAGAGAATCTTTCGCGTGCTCGCGGCCGATCACGAGCAGCGTGGTCTGATCGTACGTTCCCATCGCGGCAAGAGCTCCGGGCAGAGCCTTCCGCGCCGCCGGAATCAAATCCCAGCTCGGCGGCTTGTACATCTGAAATCCGTAGGTGAGATTCACATACTGATTGCCGCGAATTTCGTCTCGAATCACCAGCGGCTCCGGAACCGGTGGCGGCGCGGGAGAGACGACTGGTGACACTGGCGCAGCGGCAGCCACGCTCGTTATCTTGGGCGCGACCATCTCCGTGTTCGCGGCGGCATTGGCGGAAGCGCCGGAGTGGACAGGAGGGTGCATCGGCGCAAACGCGTTGGCCTCGGGCGTTGCGACAGCAGCGGGCTCCTTAACGACGGCGGGAACCACACTGGGAGTTGCGGAGGAAGGCGGCGGTGCAGGCGCAGCCGCCTTGGGTTTTGCCTCGGGTTCTTTTTTTGGCCCGGTAATGTTGATGTCCGCGACTTTGTCCTTTTGGATGAGGGCGAATCCGAACGAGGTCTCGACACGGAACGAATCGTTTTCAAAGCCGACGATGGTGCCAATAATCTTCGTCCCGTCCTTCAGGCGAATCTCATCGGCGCGCGCTGCGCCCGCTGCGATCAGGAAGGAAAGGAGGGCCGGCGCGAGAAAATACTTGCCACGCATGATATTCAGTATGACAAGCAGGAGACCAATCGGCAAGCTTCGGGCGCGGGGAGGTTTCCGCCGGGGTACGGGCCACGCGGAATATTTCAAATTTGAGATTTCAGATTTGAGATTAAGCGTCAGATCGTGGGAGCAGGCGCGACTTTCAGTTCGAGACGCGCAAAATTGAACATTATTTAAGTATTCATCTCACCCCACAAACCGCGCCTCTCAAATCTCTTGCTCCTACGTGGAAGTCTGGCCGGAAAACAACCTCGGCACAAGGGGCGAGCGCAATGCACGGGCTCAATACGCAGTCCAAACGCCTGCCGCGAATTTTTTTACGGTGTTAAATCCGAGTTTCTCGTACAGGCGCACGGCGCGTTCGTTTCCCGAAGTTACCGTGAGCGAAACCGCGGTAAAGTGCCGCACGCGCAGCGCCTGCAAGGACGCTTCCATGAGGCGGCGCCCGAGGCCCCGGCCCTGGTATCCGGGCATGGCGCAGATTTGCGTAGTGTGGCCGACTCCCTCGGAGACGCGCGAATTCAGGACCACGCCGACCAGATGGTTTTCATGCGGAGCGCGCAACACAAAGGAAGCCTCGGGCTGAAATTGGCCGCAGCCGGGCAGGATGATAATGTTTTTCAGGAAACGCAGCGCGCCGGATTCGCTGCGGTATTGATCGTTAATTTCACCATCCACGTGGTTCGCATAGGCAAG
>PMOP01000146.1:4363-7771 GCA_003161495.1 Acidobacteriota bacterium
GCAGCGAGCGGCGCGATCATGAACTGCCTCATGTACAGGCGGAAGCCGTATTCGGTCAGAACGGGATCGAGTTGATATCCGAATGGAATCAGTTGCGCCTCGATGCGTTCCAGCTTCGGGATTCCGCTCAGCGTGGTGAGCGTATCCGTCAGAAGGCGCTGACTCAATTCCTGCTGGGAGAATCGGGCGGAGACGAACAGTCCGCCGACGAGTCCCTTATGGTCTTCCAGCACATAAAACGCGTATCCAACGGGGCGGCCGTTTTCCAGAATGGCGGATCCGGTGAGTGAGCGCGCGTCGACGAATTTTTTGATCAGATCTGTCGAAGCGCGATAATCCCAGCGCAACTCCTCCTTCCACTGCTGCGCCTCTTCGGCCAGCAGGGGATCGAGCTGCCAGGAAGTCAACTGCCGCAGATCGACAATCTGCATGGAACCGGCACCCACCTTCTGGCTTGCAGCGTGCATAATCCTTTCTATCATATTATTCAACGGGGCGACCGGATGTACTTCGGAAACACCCGGAGGATCGCTTGTCCGTGGCGCGCCGCCATTTGTGCTACCATGCGCTTGCCGAGCGAAAGTAGCGTGGTCCTCTCCGGCGTATAAACCGGCTCAGCGGAACTTCGCTTCTTGGCTACGAATTCGAGCGCATGGGTTTCTTTTCCGAAATTCGACATCCATCGAGGTGGTACACACAGCTGGCCATTGCCATTCTGGCCCTGGCTATTTTTGCGTTCCTTGCCGCGGGCAGCGTCTCAGGATATTTGGTGTACCGAATGACTTCGCCCGCACGAAGCCATTCGCAGATCGACCTGCAGAATTTCCCCGGCCATCCCGATACGCTAAATTTCACGGTGAAGGGTGAAGGGCCGCGCGACGGCTGGTTTTTTCCAGGCTTGAAATCCGCGCCCACGATTGTTTTGTGTCCGGCCTACGAATCCAGCCGCGGAGAACTGCTCACGCTGGCCTCGGCCTTGCAGGATCAGCAGTACAACGTGCTCGTTTTTGATTTTTCGGCACATGGAACTTCCGGAGGGCGCTCCACGCTTGGATTACAGGAAGTCGGGGAGTTGCGGGCCGCCATGGATGCCGTTGCCAATCGCGGTGACGTGGACGCGAACCGCTTTGGATTGTGGGGAGTGAATTTGGGCGCCTACGTGGCGCTTGCGGAAGCCACGAACGACCGCCGTGTTCGCGCGGTTGCCGCGGAATCGCCCTACAACGATCCGAACGAAATGATCGCGCTGCAGGTCAGCCGGTCCGGGCTGGGATCGCTACCTGTTATCACTAAACTTTCGCAGCAGATTTTTGTCTGGCTCAACCGGCAATTCCGTGATGCGCCGCCATTGACCGCGCGAATCGCAAGGCTATCGGGCGTCGCGCAGCTCTATCTGCAAGCGCCGGACGATCCTCTGCTTGCCGCATCGACCTCTGAACTGTTCCGGACATCCCCGCCTCCGCATGAGTTGGTTCTCCTGCAGCACGGAAATTACGGGGGAATGCTGGACGACGAAAAACGCAATTACGAAAATCGCATCGTGAGTTTCTTCCTGGCGAATATGCCGCCGTCCGGAAAACCTTAGCCTTGGTCCGCGTTTCCAATCGATAGAAGCAAATCGCCGGTGAAGAAGTTTCTCGACACCGGCGACCCGAGGCCCAGAGTTATAGGGACACCTTCCCTTTGCTTTGTCGTCGCATTCCTCAACTATTGCGAATGAAAACTACTGCGATTCTTCACTCAGGGGAAGAATATGAATGAGCACCGCGTACGGTTCTCCAATGAGGCTTACTTCCTGGAATTGAATTCCAAGACGCGTGAATCCTGCGGCGTCCCCCGCGTCGGCTAGCAGCCATTCCGGCAGAGCCATGCCAGGGGTCCATTCCGTCAATTCCCGACCGAAGTAGTAGTCCATTCCGTAGTTCCAGTCCCTGGTGAGCCCGAAGACCATCACGTTCTGCCCGGAAGGATTTAGCCTGAACGTGTCACGCGCGGCGCTACGCGCCGATATGCGTGAGTCGGCAAGAGGAAGAATTTCGAGGTTCATAAATGCCAGGAGAACAGCTATCAGCAGGGCTGTCGCGATAATCGCAAACACGGGCTTTTTCGCGAGACTAAATAAGATTGTGATCAGCCCGCCGGCCACTGCCACGGCAAGCAAAACAGTGAGGCGAGAGTCCGAAACGCGGAAAATATGGGCAATCCTGCGGATGACTTTTTCCGAAGCCAGGAGGGAAACGACCCACATGACTCCCGTTCCTCCGGCCAAAAAGGAGGCCATTTTTGGATTAAAATTAATAAATCGGCCCATCCCTCGAATCATCAGAAGAAAAAGGGGAGGAACGGAAGGTAGAACGTATCCCGGCAGCTTGGATTGCGAGAAGCTGAAAAAAAGAAACGGGAGCAATGCCCAGCAAAAAATAAATATCCCCGGAGAATCTTGCCATTCCACCTTATTCCATTTCGTGCATACCAGGCTGACTGCCATTACAAACCAGGGGAGCGATGCCGTGAAAAGGACCGGCACATAAAACCAAAATGGCTGGCGATGTTGGAACACGGGAGTGAGGTATCGCTCGAAATTGTGCTGCCAGATAAAGACGCGGAGAAAATCCGGATTGCGCAGCGCGCAAAGTATGTACCAGGGCAGCGCTGTCACACAAAAGACCAAGATGATTAGAGGGTGAAGGAATCGAAACGCGGCGCGCCAATGATGGGAGATGCCGGCCCATAGCAGGGTTGCTCCACCCGCGAGAATCACGGCAGCGGGGCCTTTTGCCAGTACTGCCGCGCCTAGAAAAAATCCGAATGCGACGCGGAGTATCGGTCCCGGCAGCGGCTTCTGCAAAATTTCCACTGCTACGGCCATCGCGGCGGTCAAAAGTCCCGCGAAGAGCATGTCAGGGCTTGCGGCTCGCGAGAAGCCGATCATCGCGACCGACGTGGGCAGCATCAAGAGCGAGTACCAAGCCGCGCTCACTCCGTAGGATCGCAACGCGGTCCAAGCGACGGCAACTACAGCAAGCAGCGCAGCTAGGGCCGACGGCAGCCTCGCCGCAAATTCGCTGACTCCGAAAAGGCGCATGGCGATTCCGGCGGTCCAGTAATACAGCACCGGCTTTTCAAACCACGGCGTGCCCCACAGCCGCGGCGTGATCCAATCGTGCGTCTCGGACATGGCGCGGGCGATCGCGGCGTAGCGCGGTTCGTCGGGACCAACGAGACCAAGCGCGCCCAATCCGCTGAACAGACACACGTAGAGAAGCAAAAGAATCAGCGGAACACCCCAAAGTGGAATCTGAAAGTTGCCTTCTTCGGCGGCGCGCGAACGAATTGGGGCGGCGGAATTCAAACGGTTGAGTCTAGCATCGGAGGCGGCTGTTTTAGTAGGACGGGCTTCAGCCTATC
>PMOP01000318.1 GCA_003161495.1 Acidobacteriota bacterium
CTGGGACTCAGGGCGGGCCGGGTGGGCCAGCCTTTGAGCGGTTTTGAACTTACGCCCGCCGGGTTGCCCAACCTTTGAACGATTTTGAACTTACGGGTGGCGCACCCTTGGGTGTTCAAGGGTACGGGCTTTCTGATCCTCGATTTTCCCTTTCCAGTTGGCCGATTCCGAACTATCCTCTCTTCGTGCCCGGCGTGTTACATGGAAGAAAAACCCGCACCCTTNNGTCAAGAAAAAACACTTTTCCCTGCGCATTCGAGGGAGAGGAGTTTCTGACATCCAGCCCCTGACTGCAGCTGCGAGTTCTGTTCCGGAGCGTTTTTGGGCGCGCCGAGTCCTGGAAATTCGGATGCATTGCAATCCGCGTTCGTTCTTGCCGAGTCGAAGCGCCGATGACCAGCTCGGTGGCGGCGGGCGCCCCATCCTTGAGGATCGTCAAGGGTGGAGCAATGATGAAAGCGGAGACGATT
This sequence comes from Acidobacteriota bacterium, assembly GCA_003161495.1. Taxonomy (GTDB): domain Bacteria; phylum Acidobacteriota; class Terriglobia; order Acidiferrales; family UBA7541; genus Palsa-360. The sequence continues at coordinate 471 of PMOP01000318.1, forward strand.
GTGGGTCCAGTGGGCGCCACCCAGGTTTGCTGTCATTCTGAGCGAAGCGAAGAATCTCTCTGTGGTTTTGCGCACAGCAAGGACCGTGAGAGAGAGATTCTTCGCTTCGCTCAGAATGACACCCGGTTGGGCGTATGCGACTGCAGTTCCGCAGCCAGGTCACGCCAGTGCGGATTGAAAGACTCGATCAACGCAATCTTCCTCTCTCGTAACCATCCCTTGATTTGCTTCTCCCGAGTAATGGCGATACGCGGCCCAGCCTTTGAGCGGGTTTCAACTTTCGGGTGGCGCACCCTTGCGGCGTACAAGGGTGCGGGTTTTCCGTTTGATCTTTCTCACGTTTCGCTTTTCGTCAGCGTTTCTTTGCTTTCACCGGAACGAATTCAATCTTGATCCTCGTGTTGAGGGCATAGGCGACTCGTGCGAGCGTATTGAGTGTGACATTTCTTGTGGAAGTCTCGATGAGTGATATTTTAGAGGCGTTCATCCCCGCCCGAGCCGCCAGCTGCGTTTGATTCAAATTTTCCAGTTCTCGCAGCCGGGCAATTTTAATGCCCAGCTCAAGATCTACAAGTTCCTTCTCGACCAAGTCCCGAATCTCCGGATCCTGCATTTGTTTTTTAAAGTAACGGTCCAAGCGGGTAGCCATTTTATTCACCTTATACTTTCGGGTCTGAGTTGCTTGATTTCGCTTTCCTGACAAGCTTGCGGTTGTGCTCGGCCATACCGGCCTTGGCAGTCTCAATGTCCGATTTCTCCAACTTTTCCGAGTCCTTGACAACCCCGTGCAACAAGATAAATTCTTGATTGGCGTCTCCGAAATACAGAATGCGAAGCCGGGTTTTCCCAAATCTTGTCCGAAGCTCTCGCAGTCTGCCATCGACTTGCGAGGAATACGGGAAGGGCAGGGTTGGCCCGTGCTCCTTCAGTTTGGCAATCAGCCCAAGGAGCTTGGCGCGATGCTTCTTTGGCAGGCGGTTCAAAAATACTTCCACAGGCGCAACGCCATCCGCGTCAACGTAGAAGTCCACCGTCCACGCCATGATATATATGGTATTCTCTTTAAGTCATTATATCAAGAACGGGCGGGCGAGTTGGCTGGTGGCCCGGCTCTTGTTCCGAATATGGGTCGGAAACGTCGACCTGACACAAAAGAATTGTCCTCCGATTGCAATACTGAGATACTCGCGTCCGGGAGGGACTCTTGGGCACAGCAGTTGCTGTTTGCTTCGCGCTGATCTTGGGCTCGCTCGCCCTCGGCGGAGGCATCTATGAGACTCTCGTTGTTGATGCCGCGTGGCCCGGCAACCTTGGCCTCATCCAACCGAATCGCGGCGGCCTGAATCGAAAAATATTTTGGATGCTCATCCACCCCCTGTTCGAGATTGCGCTTCTTGTAAGCGCTTGGATGAACTGGAGTGACAGGTCCGTGCGACTCTGGGTCATCGTCGCTCTTCTTGGTCATTTTTCCGCCCGCGCCTGGTCCTTCGCGTACTTCATTCCCAGAGCGCTCCGCTTCGAAAAGCTTGACGATCTCACGCCGGAAGAAATGCGCTCGGCCGCCCGATGGATCAAACTCAGTCGGTGCCGGCCACTTCTAGAGGCATTTTCGATAGCTGCGCTGGCGATAATACTTCTGCACTTTGCAAGCGCCGTGTCGGGCTGATTTGCGGGTGGCCGGGCCTTCGGCTGTTTGCCCGCAGCACTTTACTGGTAGAATACTAATATGGTTTTTCACGTAAAACTCGACAAGGCGGAGGATGGCTGGTTTGTTGTGGAATGCCCGGCCTTGCCCGGATGTGTGTCCCAAGGGAAGGACGAGCAAGAGGCTCTTGCCAACATCAAGGAAGCGATTGCCGCCTGGCTCTGGGCGGAAGATCAGAAGGCCATGTCCAGCGATCCAAATCGAAAGCAACCCGAAATACTCGTCTCGGTTTAACGAAGTGGCGCATCAACGCAGGACAAGATCCGAATATTCCGGGTGCTTCGCTACGTACTCCCGCACTACGGGACAAATAATGTCTACCTTGAGGTTTTTCTCACGAGCCCAGTGGAGAGCAGTTTCTGCCAGAGAGGAAGCAAGACCCATGGCTCGCAATTTTTCAGGGACTTCCGTGTGGATGAGTTCCAGGACATTTCCGCTCAAGCTGTATTCAAGATAAGCGACTTCACCGTTCCGCACGATTTCTATGCGGCCCGTCGTTACCAAATGCTGCGGCAGGGGCTTACGGCGAAATAGTTTCCACGCAACCAAGAGACGCTCTCTTTTCCTATGCACTGCTCTTCACTAAGAATTTATCAGATTGTGGAGGGTGGCTCACCTTTTGAGAACAACGAAAAAAGTGCGAAAGTGTGGGCCAACCGGAGCCCGGCACTAAACCCGAAACTGGCGCAAATGATGATCCAGGTGCTGATACATTAATACCGCCCATTCCACAGGAGTCAGCGGCCCAAAAAAGAAGTGCGGATGCTTCGTGCATGCCTCAGGCCCGCCCGTTGCAAAGCGGTCTATCGATTCGTGCAGCCGTTGCCTCTCCACCAGGAAATCCCGTTCATCGGTCACCAGGCAGCTCTTCTCGGTCATCGCATTGCGGCGCATCGGCGTCCCGTTCACGATCAACGACTTCTTCGCCAACCGCCCCAGCAGTCGTCCAAGCAAGATTCGTGGCGGAGAAACCTTCCCCATCGCCATCTCCATCGCCGCCGAGCAATGCGCCAGCATCTGCGCTGGATTCATCTTGCCCCACTGCCGCTCGCTTTCCGGCCCCAGCTGCGCCAGCCGCTCCTTCACTTCTTCCACCATCGCTGGTTCAAAGAGATTTTTCTCGCGGAAAGTTGAAACTTCAGTTTGTCCCGTCATCATCGTCTCCCTTTTTATACCGGCCTCACGGCCACGGTTCAAGCTTCATCGGTATGCGCCCCGTTCACGGCGCCTCATTCTCGAGCGTTACCATTCCTCTGCCATCCGTAAGAAGGAGCATGGACGTGTGCCTGAGGAATAGCCGCCATGCGCCTTGATCCCGAAGCAGGCACGCGGCTGCACGCATCCGAAAACTTATCGGGCGGCCAACGGCCTGAACCTCGACTCTGTGTATTAGTCGAACGAGAAGCAGCAAAATCGACATGTTTAGTTTCTTTTCGTTACCAACACAGATAGTGTGTCACTTTGTGGCATCAGCGCACAGTCGCGAGAGAAACTGTCAGTGCACGCGAATGTTGCAGCATGTGATTCGGTGAGATAGTCTTACGTGCGCAGTGCCCGGGTGGCGGAATGGCATACGCGGGGGACTTAAAATCCCTTGCCCTTCGGGGCGTGCGGGTTCGACTCCCGCCCCGGGCACCATGAAATTCCAAATTGCATGGAATGCCTTAAAAACGCCGGCGGGACGCCGGCGCCACGGAATACTTAGTTCCAACTCAGGCCAGATTTTTCTGCAGGGTTTCCTTGTCGAGTTCGTGTTCCCAACGCGCCACGACGACGGTCGCGACGCCATTTCCAATCATGTTCACCACCGCGCGGAACATGCTCATGAAGCGGTCTATGCCGATGAGCAGGGCCATGCCCGCTACTGGAATTGTGGGGATGACCATCAGCGTGGCGACGAGCGCGATGAACGCCGCGCCGGTCACGCCACTTGCTCCCTTGGATGTGAGCACGGCCACCGCGAAAATCGTCAGTTGCTGGCCTACCGTCAAGTGGATGTTCGTCGCTTGCGCGACGAAAAGCGCCGCCATGGTCATGTACAGGCTGCTGCCGTCGGTGTTGAATGTGTAGCCCGTCGGCACGACCAGGCCCACCAGCGATTTCGAGCATCCCAGCTTTTCCATTTTTTCCATGAGCGTCGGCAATGCGGGATCCGAGCTGCTCGTGGCCAACACTACGACGATTTCTTCTTTGATGTAGGAAAGAAATTTGATGATGTTGAAACCCGCAGCCCAGGCGATCAGGCCAAACACAACCAGCACGAACAACGTGCACGTGATATAGAAAACGGCGATCAATTTTGCAAGCGGCCCGAGGGACGCAATTCCGTAGCGGCCCACGGTAAAGGCCATCGCACCAAATGCGCCGATTGGGGCCAGCTTCATCAGAATATTAATGACTCCGAATACCGCGTGCGTCATCGCGTCAAACAACTCCACAACTGGTTTACACTTGGGGCCCACCATCGACAATGCAAAGCCGAACAAAATGGCGACCAGCAGCACCTGCAATATGTTCCCCTTGGCGAAGGCGTCCACCATGGTCGTCGGGATGATGTTCATGAGGAAATCCGTCACGCTTTGTTGCTTGGCCGCGCCGGCGTAGTCCGCTACGGATTTAGCGTCAAGCGTTGCGGGGTTCACATTGAAGCCGGAACCCGGATGCGCGATGTTGCCGACGAGCATCCCAGTGAAAAGCGCCAGCGTGGATACGATCTCAAAATAGAGCAGCGCCTTTCCGCCAATTCTGCCAACTTTCTTTAAATTCTCCATGCCGGCGATGCCCGTAACGACAGTGCAGAAAATAATCACCGTGATCACCATGGTGATCAGACGAATAAAGCCATCGCCCAGCGGCTTCATCTTTATCGCTGACGCCGGTTTGAAGTAGCCATAGATAATCGCGAGGGCCACGCCGATCAGCACTTGTCCCCAGAGCGTCAGGTAAAAGGGCGTCTTTTTTTTGGGAGGCGGAGAGGGTTCCGCAAGGATTTGCGGCGGATTTGTTGTAAGTGTATCGCCCATTGTTGATTCTCCTTGAGTCGAGCGCCTCGAAGAGGCCGTGCTGCGCCTCCATCCAAATTGCTGCAGCTAGCTGTTAGGTCTGCCCGGGTTCTGGGAGTTTATCACTAGAGGAGCTTTTCCGGTTCAACAATGGCAGCGGCAAGGTCGGTCAGGAACATAGCGGCGCGCGCGCCATCGAAGACGCGGTGATCGCAGGAAAGAGTGAGCGTCATTATCGGGCGAATGCCCGGTTTTCCATCGACGGGCACAACGCGATCGGCGATGCGGCCCACGGCGAGGATTGCGGCCTGCGGAGCGACGATGATCGCAGTGAACGCGTCCACTTGATACATGCCAAGATTGCTGATTGTGAAGGTCGCGCCCGTGATATCGGCAGGCCGCAATTTTCCTGAGCGGGCGCGCTCGGTGAGGTCGCGCCGCGTCGCGGCAATCTCGCCGAGTTTTTTCTTGTTTGCGCCGGGAATCGACGCCACCACGACGCCGTCATCCACAGCCATGGCGATGCCCACGTTTATTTCCGGATGTATGCGGATTCCATCGCCCGTCCAGCTGGCATTCACGAGCGGATGTTTTTCGAGAGAGCGCGCCACTGCCGCGACCAGCAAGTCGGTGTGGCTGAGCCGGACGCCCCGCTCTTTCTCGATGCCCGCTCCGAATTTTTCGCGCGCTGCGAGGAGCGCCCCTGCGTCAATCTCGCGTGTCACAAAGAAATGCGGTGCAGTGGTCCAACTTTGCGTAGTCCGCTCAGCCATCAGCCGAGCGACCTGGGTCAGGTTTTGAGTAGCGTAGGCTTCAGCCTGCGGTTTTTGTGCGGCTTGAGGAGAGCCGTCCGGAGAAGAAGATGATGTAACAAACGCCAGAACATCTTCCGCCAGAATTTCCCCTTCGCCGCCCGTTCCGCGAACGCGCGAAAGATCCACCTCATGCTCGCGAGCCAGTCGCCGCGCCTTCGGAGAGATCCGAGCGCTTGACGCACCAGCTGCAGCAGGCGCGACAGAATTATTCGCAGCAGCAGCAGAAGAGGCCGCGACGGGCGCAGCCTTCGTGTCCATGCGCCGCCCCGACGCGGAAGCAGCTTCATCGACCGGCGGCTTTTCGCCTTCACTGACGATCCAGGCAATCGTTTGTCCTACAGGTATGACGTCTCCCGCGTGGGCCTTAACGCCCGCAAGTATTCCATCCGCGGGCGATTCAATTTCCACCACTGCTTTATCGGTCTCGACATCCAGCAGCGGTTCTCCTCTGGCGACGGACTCGCCTTCTTTTTTTCGCCAGGACAATAGCTTGCCGGTTTCCTGAGCCATCTCGAGCGCGGGCATAACAATGCTGTGGGCCATAATGTTTTTCTAGAGCGGCGGGAGACGCCGCTACTTGGCTACTTTCGTTCCTTCCGTCCTGGCGCTGGCTTCCACCATTTCCAGCACGTGCTGGCTGGGAGGTCCGTCATGCTCGCGAATGGTTTCAAGCGGTCCATCGACGGTTACATAAGGGGCTCCGGCGACAAGAAGTTTTTCCGCCGGGAAACGCGTGATCACTTCGTGGCCGGTTTCGGTCACGACGATTTCTTCCTCGATGCGCGCCGCGCTCCAGCCATCGGTTGCCGGCCAGAAAGTTTCCAGTGCGAACACCATCCCCGGCTTGATTTCATGCGCATGCTCGAGCGACACGAGACGGCTGATCACCGGCTTTTCCCAGATCGCCAGGCCAATGCCGTGGCCGAATTGCAGAGCGAACGCCGCTTCCTCGTCCGGGAAACCGAACTCCGTGGCCTTGGGCCACACGGCCGCAATTTCCGCTGTGGTGCGTCCGGGGCGAATCAGCGAAATCGC
>PMOP01000065.1:0-11845 GCA_003161495.1 Acidobacteriota bacterium
CCGTTTGCAATGCCGATGGTATGAATCGTTTGAGCCATAGGTCCTCTGTAGGCGGCAGGCTACAAGGCCTGAATCGCAAGACGCCATTCTACACCATCCGCAAATGCGCTTGCGGATCTCGCCGGTTGTATAACGGGCCTGCAAGGTCAAAGTTAATCTCCCCAGGGCCCTGGTGCAAAGGCTGCTGCCGGTTATCAAAGTACGAACGCACATATTATTTGAGGGTTGACGGGATGACAAATTGATCTAAGAATGGTGTCACCCCCTTTATAGGTCTACGTCCTGCTTTCATTTCCACCCACCGGGCCGATAGATACTATTTTTACAGGCGAATTCAATGACATTCAAAAATAAAGTCATTGCAGGCTTTGGAAGCGCACTGACCATTCTCATTCTCGTCGGTGTTCTCTCGTACCGAAGCATGGTCCAGAGCGACAAAGACCGGGATTGGCTGACGCATTCGCTCATCGTGATTGCGAAGCTCGATTCCGTTCTCAACAATATGCTCGAAATCGAATCGGACGAGCGTGGGTACATCCTTGCAGGAGAGGCAGCGTACCTGGGAACCTACAGCATGGCCCATGATCGTGTGCACCAAAACTTGAAGGACATTCGCGATTTGATTGGCGACAATCCAACTCAAACTCGCGCCCTCGACCGTGTGGAGCCGATGATTTCGGATAGGCTGGAAATCGCTCGCGAACAAATCGAACTCCGTACCTTATGGGGACTGGCGGCGGGGGCCGAATCAGTGCGTGCCGGCACGGGAAAAAGATCAATGGATCAGATTCGAGGTCAGCTCGCCGAGATGATGCAGGAAGAAGACCGGTTGTTGAAGCTTCGGACGGAAGAGGCAGCCAAAAGTTCACGCAACGCCAGAACTGCGATTGTGACGGGAGAGGTCTTGGCTGTTAGTTTCCTATGCATTGCCGGAATTGTGGTGGGGCAAGAAATGGGGCAGCGCAGGCGTGCCGAGGAGGAAGTTCACAAGCTCAATGTGGACTTGGAGCAGCGCGTTGCCGATCGGACCGCCGAATTGAACGAGCGCGCCAAGGATTTGGAGCGTTCCAACAGCGAACTGCAGATGTTCGCCTATGTAGCCTCGCACGATTTGCAGGAGCCTTTGCGCATGGTGGCGAGCTTCACGCAACTCCTGGCCAAACGGTACGGCGACAAACTCGATGATGACGCGCGCGACTTCATCAACTTCGCCGTGGACGGGGCCACACGCATGCAGACTTTGATCTCTGACCTGCTCGAGTATTCCAGGGTCGGAACGCAGGGAAAACCATTCGCGCCTACCGACGCCAATGCGCTCCTTCAAAAGGTTTTGGAGAGTCTCCGGTTCGCGATCGAGGAGAGCGGAGCAGTGATTTCAAGCGATCCTTTGCCTATGGTCATGGCCGATCCTCGGCAGCTTGGCCAGCTATTTCAGAACCTGCTTACGAACGCCATCAAATTTCGGGGAGCGGACCCACCTCACGTCCGGATTTCAATCGAGAGGAACGGAAGCGACTGGAAGATCTCGGTCCGCGATAACGGTATCGGCATCTCGCAAGAACACGCCGATCGCATCTTTGTGATCTTTCAACGGCTTCATACCAAAACCGAGTATCCCGGCACGGGCATTGGGTTGGCCATTTGCAAGAAAATCGTCGAACGGCACAGCGGACGCATATGGATCGAGCCGTCCCCGGGAGGAGGAACCACGTTCTGCTTCACGATTCCGGTTCTGGAAGACCGCAAAATACAGGGGAGAATACCGAATGAATTTCGAGTCCCAGCCCTTGCCCATTGATATCCTGCTCGTGGAAGACAATGCGGGTGATATCCGGCTTACCCAGGAAGTTTTGAAGACCAGCAAAGTACGCAATAATCTGATTGTCGCGAACAACGGACAGGAAGCGCTGAATTGCCTCCGCAAGCAGGGAAAATATGCAGGCACGGCGCGCCCGGACTTGATTCTCCTTGATCTCAATCTCCCGGTAATGGACGGCAGGGAAGTTCTGGAAAAGATCAAGGCTGACCCGGACCTCAAGCGCATTCCTGTCGTGATCCTTACTACGTCAAAGGCCGAAGAAGACATTCTGAAGACGTACAACCTGCACGCCAATTGCTACGTAACGAAACCCGTGGATCTGGACCAATTCGTCAAAGTTGTGAAATCCCTGGAAGACTTTTGGCTGGTCATCGTCAAACTTCCCAAAGGTGAGTGAAAAGTGAGCGATCAGCGACAAACGGTTCTACTGGTCGAGGATAATCCCGGCGATGCCCGGCTGATCCGGGAATCGCTCACGGATTTGAGCGGGAATATGTTCGACCTGGAGACCGCCGACCGGCTGGCGACTGCTCTCTTGCGTCTAGGCGCAGGAGGGATCGACGCAATTCTTCTGGACCTGGCGCTTCCTGACAGCAAGGGTGGGGAGACATTCAAGAGGGCGAAGGCTCAAGCCCCCACTGTTCCCATTATTGTGCTCACCGGCCTCGGAGATGAAACACTGGCTCTGAAAATGGTGCAGGATGGGGCGCAAGACTACTTAATGAAGATTGGCCTGAATGGCAGCACCCTGTCACGCGCGATCCGATATGCGATCGAGCGCGAGAAGTCTGAACAGAAAATTCGCGGGTTTAATGAAGAACTAGAAGGGCGTGTCCAGGAACGCACCTCGGAACTGGAAGCCATCAATCAGGAACTGGAAGCCTTTAGCGATTCGGTCTCGCATGATCTGCGAGGGCCGCTTCATGTGATTGACGGTTTTTCAACCATGCTGGATGAAACATTCGGGCCTGTGCTGGGCCCCACTGGGAAAAAATATCTCCAACACATCCATAAGGGCGTTCAGGAGATGGCCGGGATCATAGAGGGCTTGTTGAATCTATCCCGGCTTGGACGACGGGAGTTGAAGAAGCATCCGACTCGTCTTGATGAAATCGTTGAGTCAGTTATAGCGGACATCAAGATCGAAACCCAGAGCAGGCAAATCATCTGGAAAGTTGGAGCGTTGCCGCTTGTTGATTGCGACCAGGGCCTAATGAGGCAGGTGCTTGTCAACCTGATTGGAAATTCGGTCAAGTACACAAGCCGGCGCGAGGTCGCCGAGATCGAGATTGGCGAGACCACAATTGGCGATGAAAGGGCAATCTTCGTTCGAGACAACGGCGCGGGATTTGACATGAAGTGCGCCGATAAACTATTTGGCGCGTTTCAGCGGCTTCATCGGGAGGAGGAGTTCGAAGGCACCGGAATCGGCTTGGCGACCGTTCGCCGCATTGTCCAGCGGCATGGAGGCCGCATTTGGGCGGAAGCGGAATCGGACAAAGGCGCTACGTTCTACTTCACTTTGGGCTCGGGAAAACCGAGTCTTGCCGCAACAGAGGCGAAACCGTCTTAGGGATTCGGCGGATGCGTCGGAGGGACGGCTTTTCCTGTGGCGGCGACGATCTGCTAAAACACTTTTAATAATTCCATAAAGAAGTGATATCCTCCGCGTTGAATCAGGTTGTCGCAGAATTTTAAGCTGACGACTACGGAGTGACTTACATGGACCGAAAAAAAGCGACGGATTTCCCGCAGGAATTGCTGGACCACTTTGACAAGTACGTTCATGGCGACATCAGCCGCCGTGAATTTCTGGATCGCGCGAATAAGTATGCGGTTGGCGGCTTGACGGCTGTGGCGATTTGGGAGAGCCTCCGGCCGAATTACGCTTTCGCACAGCAGGTGCCCAAGGACGACGATCGAATCAAGGCGGGATACGAAACCGTCTCCTCGCCGCAAGGCAATGGAAGCATCAAGGGGTATTACGCGCGTCCGGCGAAAGCCGCCGGGAAGTTGCCGGGAGTTCTGGTCATTCACGAAAACCGTGGCTTGAATCCCTATATCGAAGACGTGGCGCGGCGTCTGGCTGTCGCCAATTTCCTCGCATTTGCGCCGGATGGACTGACATCCTTGGGCGGGTATCCCGGCGATGAGGAAAAGGCCACGGCCCTTTTTCCAAAAGTTGATCAAGTCAAAATGTTTGAAGATTTTGTCGCTTCCTACAATTGGCTGAAGGCTCGCCCGGAATGCACGGGCAAGATGGGAGCCGTCGGCTTCTGCTTCGGCGGAACAACGGTCAACAAACTGGCGGTGCGACTGCCGGATCTTGCCGCCGCAGTCCCGTTCTACGGCGGACAACCCTCAGCCGATGATACAGCCAAGATCAAGGCGCCTCTCCTGCTTCACTACGCATCGCTCGATACACGCATCACGGGCGGGTGGCCGGCTTGGGAGGAAGCTCTGAAAGCCAACCACATCACCTACACCGCGTACATTTATGACGGCGCGAATCACGGTTTCCACAACGATACGACGCCGCGCTATGACGAGGCTGCTGCCAAGCTGGCGTGGCAGCGCACGCTCGACTTTTTTAATAAATATTTGAGAAGTTGAGGGGAACTTGGATTTTTGAGTCGAGTAGCACAGGCACTCTTGCCTGTGCGATTTTCGCAAATCGCAATTACGCCTGTGGTGTTTTGACAGCCTACAAAACCACACAGGCAGGAGTGCCTGTGCTACTGAAACCTAATTCGCCGGCAGGCGATACGCGATCAATTCACCCGGATAGTTCGGCCCACTGATGGCGACCACAATGTATTGCTGCCCGTTGAGCATGTAGGTCATAGGCGATCCGCTCTGGGGCGCCGGCATGTAGACTGCTCCGGCGTCCTTACCTGTCGCTTTGTCGTAAGCGCGCAGCATCGCGCCACGCATTCCGGAAGCGGTCGTTGTATTTATGCCTTCGCCTGCGATGACGAGTGTCTTCGTCGTCAGTGTGCCGATCAGACTGGCGCTTCCCGTGCGAGGAATAGTCAACCCTGCGAGCGCGGGATTGTTTCGAACATTGTCTGGTGTCTCCCCGTGCGCGATTTGCCAAACGAATTCACCTTTGTCGAGATTGATGGCCGTAATGCGTCCGTACGGGGGTTTCAACAGCGGCATCCCCCGGACAGTCAAAACCGGTTCGCCACTCTCAGGATTCGGCGCGGGTATCGGAGGCGCGCCCATGGCCCTTCCTGCGCGAGGAATAGCGCCCGCAGTGCCTTGCACGTACTCCACGTCCGAGATTTTCGGGTCGGGCGAGGGAACAAGGCCGAGGGCCGCGATATCGCTTCTCGAATACACGTACAGGATGTGGGTATCGGGATCGTAGGATCCGCCGGGCCAATTCGCTCCGCCGAGCGCTCCGGGCGAGACGATGCTGGCCAGGGGACCATCGGCTTTGCTCACCGAGGGCGGCGTAAATAGCGGCCCAATTCTATATTTTGAGACGAGTTTTTCGGCCTCGGCATGCAATTCCGGAGTGAAGTTAATCAAACTATCGCTCGATATGCCTTGATTGTCGAACGCGGGCGGCTTGGTCGGAAACGGTTGCGTTGGGGAGTACCATTCACCGGGAACATCTCCTTGCGGAACGGGCCGCTCCTCCAATGGCCAGATCGGCTCGCCGGTTTCGCGATTGAAAACGTAAAGGAAAGCTTGCTTCGTCGGTTGCGCTACCGCTTTTATTGTCCGGCCGCTCACCGTGATGTCAGCGAGAATCGGAGCGCATGGAATGTCCATGTCCCACAATCCGTGATGCACGAGTTGATAGTGCCATTTCCGCTTTCCAGTTTCTAAATCCACTGCCACCAAACTTTCTCCAAACAAACCGTTGCCTGGCCGATCGCCTCCGAAGTAATCGCCCGTCGGCAACTCCACGGGCAAATACACGAGCCCGAGATTTTCATCCACGGAAATTTGTCCCCACACGCCGGTATTTCCCGTATAGGCCCAGGACTCCTTCAACCACGTATCGTTCCCATATTCGTTGGGAAGCGGAATGGTATGGAAAATCCAGAGGCGTTTTCCAGTTCGCACATCAAATCCGCGGACGTAGCCCTTCACGTTTTTCCTGCTTTTTGGCACGCCGCCCGTCAGGTGCGCGGCTCCGACGATCACCACGTTGCGAGCCACCACAGGGGTTGAATGCAGTCCAACTTCGCCAGTAACCAAATCAATATCCTGGTCGTCGTCTTTTTTCAGGTCCACGACGCCGCCAACGCCAAAGCTCGGCACAGGGATGCCGCTCTTGGCATTCAGCGCGATGAGCCTGTAACCCGGCGTTACATACAAAATTCGCTCTTCCTTGCCGTCTGTCCAATAGGCCAATCCATGTCCTGAAAGCTGTCTGGGAGCATTGGCGCCACGATCACCTTCGTTCTCGCTGTGCATCCAGAGCAGTTCTCCGGTGGCTGCGTCCAGAGCCACGACCGCTCTTCGCGTTCCGCCCGTCGAATAGACCACCCCGTGAACCATCAGCGGCGTCGATTCAAATTTAAATTCAGGCCGCGGACCGAGCGAGTCCGTCTTGAAGCGCCAGGCGATGGCGAGCTTGTTGAAATTATCTGCATTGATCTGATCGAGCGGCGAATATCGCGTACTCGCAAGATCCCCGCCGTAAGTTCGCCACTCCCCATTTTTCGTGCCAGACTGCGCCGTTGCGGAGATGGCCACGCACAGCAAACACACAACCGGAGCGCAAAGCACAATCCAACGAGACAGGCGGTTCATGAACTTCCTCCTCGGAAGGGCGAACCCTACATTCCTTGCACAATTTATCTGGCTGAGATGAGCGCCTTATTCTGTCCCGATTCTCCTCAGGAAACAAGAATATAGCTTTGAATGTTAGGTGGTCTTTGCGTTGCGGCGGAAGCGCTCGAGGAGCGCTGTGTGCAGCCTCTTGCGGACATCTTCGGGGAGAGGAACGGGTTCGGAGTTGCAGAAAATCTGGATGGTTTTGCGGGTGGTATCGACGACCAGGCGGCAATCGGTGCAGCGGGAAAGGTGCTGTTCGAGATCGATTCGCATGGTGGAATCGAGGACGCCGTCGAGATAACTCGTCAATTCGAGAATTACTTTCTTGCAGTTCACTGCGTTTCACTCCGTCGAAAATACTTGTTGAGTTTTTGGCGGAGTTTCAGCCGCGCCCGCAATAAGCGCGATTTTACCGCCGCCTCGGAGATGCCCAGAATCTGGGCGGTCTCTTCCGTGGAAAGGCCCTCCTCGTCGCGCAGAAGGAAAGCGACGCGGAAAATAGGATCGAGTTCGCCGATTACGCCATTGAGAATTTCGTTGAGCTCCGTTTGGGCGAATTTCTTTTCGGGCGAAGGTCCCCAGTCCTCAATTTCGCGGAAGACGGAATCGTCGCCGTCGGTGCCCGGCAGCGGCTCATCGAGAGAAACCTGATTCGGACGCCGCTTGCGCAATTTCATCAGGGCTTCGTTGACCGCGATGCGCACCAGCCAGGTGTAAAAGCGGGAGTCGCCCTGAAACCTGTCCAGGTTCTGGTAGGACTTCATGAAGGCGTCTTGCATCACGTCTTCCGCGTCCTCTTTGTTTTGCGTGATGTTCATTCCCAGGCGAAAAATCTTCCGTTCGTAGCGATTCACGAGTTCTTCAAATGCGGACGTGTCGCCGCCCTTGGCCGCCGACACAAGTGCGGCTTCGTCGTCGCGGACGATTGTGGAAGCCAGCGGTTTGGGTTCGGTGGCGCTCACGTTCCAATGTGCTCCAGGCGGCTTTGCACGGAAGCCAGTTGCACTCATTTGGCAGGGTACCATAGTTCTCCTTTGCATTTCCTGCCGGTTGAACCCACCTCTTCGGATGCTCTGTCAAACCCTCTCGATTCAGGTTTTTTAGTTTTGTTTGGGCACAGACTATAAACGGCCTGCGCCAGCCTTCCCGCGCCTGATGGTACAATGAGCCGTTTCCTATCAGTGGGGAGAGGCTTTACTTCCGTGTCACAGCGCATGCGGAGAGATGTCGCTGGGTGCCCTGGCTTCGATCAATGCGCGAACGCCGGGATTGCGCGGATTGGCAAAATCTAAAATGCGAACCTTGCCCGATTATTTGCGCAGCGGCATGAAACTCATCATCGTCGGATGCAATCCCGGCGACCGCTCGGCTCGCGTCGGTCATTATTACGCTGGCCGCGGCAATGAATTCTGGCCGCTGCTCTACGATTCTGGCGTGGTGCCCGAACTGCTCGATCATCGCAGCGACAAGCGCATGATCGAATTCGGCATTGGTTTGACCGACCTCGTCAAGCGGCCCACGCGCGGAATCGAGGAATTGACGCGCGAGGAATTTGCCGAGGGGCGCATATTGCTGTCTCAGAAGCTTGAACAGTTTGCGCCGCAAGTGATCGCATTCAATGGCGTGGGCACTTTTGAGAATTTTGCGCAGCGGCCGTGCAAGCCGGGATTGCAGAAGGAGCGGCTGTACGGCGCGCAGGTATTTGTGCTGCCATCGACCAGCGCAAAAAACGCTACCGGACGCGCCCCCAAGCTTCGCTATTTCCGCCAGCTTGCCAAAATGCTTGAACAGTTGGAGAACTAGACGGGTCATGGTTCGCAAGCATGCTTTTACTGCACCGGCGGATGTTGGTTTCTAAGAAGAGAGACTCATCGTGACAGCAAAAATCAAGTTTCTGCAGAAGCCCTCCTGCACGACCTGCCGCAAAGCAAAGGCGTTTCTGGAAAAACGGAAAGTGGAGTTGGACTTGCGCGATCTTGGCAAGGACCGGTTGTCGGTTGCGGAACTCGACGCGCTCATCGGCAAACGCGACCATCGCACGTTTCTGAACACGCGCAACGAACTCTACCGCGCGCGAAAAATGGGAGAAAATCCTCCCTCGCGCGACGAGGCGTTGCAATTGATGGCGGCGGAGCCCAATCTGATCCGGCGCCCGGTCGTGTTGCGCGGCGCCGAGATTGTTCTGGGTTACGATGAGGAAGCGCTTAAGCGCATTGCGAAATAGCGAAGGAAATTGGAGCGACAACTTTTATTTCCATGAACATCGGCGAAAAAATCGTGCTGCTCCACGGCGACCTGACGGAAATGGATGTCGACGCCATCGTCAACGCGGCCAACAATGATTTGCAGCTGGGCGGCGGCGTTGCCGGCGCAATCCGCCGTAAGGGAGGCGAGTCGATCCAGCGGGAATGCGACGCCGTCGGCAGCATTCCGGTCGGCGGCGCGGCGATCACCACGGGGGGGGAACTGCGCGCACGCTTCGTGATCCACGCGGCCAGCATGCAGCTAGGCGGAGAGACAACGGCGCGCGCGCTGCGGAGTTCGACCGCGCACGCATTGCGCATCGCGGCGGAAAAAGAATTGCGCTCCATCGCGTTTCCCGCTCTCGGTACAGGCATCGCCGGCTTTTCAATTCCAGAGTGCGCCCGCATCATGATGCGTGAAGTCATGGAGCATCTGAAGAAACCCACGTCACTTGAAACAATTTATTTTATTTTGTTCGATGCGCCCGCCCTTTCCGAATTTGAAAAAGCGTTCGCGGAACTGGCTGCCGGCGGCGAATCGCAGGGCGCGTCCCAAGCGGGCCGCAAATGAACACCCTCGCTGAAAAAGTTCGCGCCGAGCTGACCCAGTATGAGCACCCGCTTTTTATCTTTGACGCGCGCCCCGCGACGGAAGGGGTCGAAGTGGTGATCCAGTATTCTCCGCCCGAGCCGCAGGTACACACGTATGTGTTCCTGCTCCGTCCGCGTGAAATTGAGAGCAAACAATTTCCCTGGATGTTTCAGAAGCAGCTTTACGATTGCCTGCACGATTTCATCATCGAGATGTTTACCTGCAATCCGCAGCGCCAGGACGTATGACGGCCGGTCCCTCCTCCACATCCGGCGCTCAAGGGGAAACGCCTAAGCCGGGAGAACACGCGCGCGTCCTTTCCGAAATTCTAGCCGAGCGTATTCGCCGGGGCGGCCCTATTTCCTTCGCGGAATTCATGCGCGAGTGTCTGTATCATCCCGTTCACGGATATTATTCGCGTACGAGCGCCCGGCGATTCGGAGACTACTACACGAGCGTCGACGTACACCCCATCTTCGGGCGTCTCCTCGCGCGGCAATTCGCGGAAATGTGGGAGCTCTTAAGCTCGCCCCGCCCGTTCACGGTAGTCGAATCGGGAGCCGGGGTTGGCCGACTGGCCGGGCACATTCTGGATTTCAGCGCGCGCGAACTTCCCGAATTTTACTCGGCGCTGGAATACGTCGCGGTCGAGCGCTCGGTCGAGCGGCGCGCCGAGCATTCCGCGCGTCTCGCGGTTCATGCGGCAGCAGGGCGATCCACGAGCGCCGGCGAAATTCCGCGCGCGATTTCCGCAGGGTGCATTTTTTCAAATGAATTGCTGGATGCGTTGCCCGTGCATCGCGTTGTCATCCAGAAAGGTTCGCTGCAGGAAATCTACGTGGGATTCGACGGCGGGCGATTCATCGAGGTGCCAGGAAAACCATCGATGCCTGCATTGGAGCAATATTTTCACGAGCAGAGAATCACGCTGGAAGACGGTCAGCAGGCGGAAGTGTGTTTTGAAGCCTGCGATTGGATTGAAAATGCGGGGCGCGCCTTGGGGCGAGGCTTTGTCCTGACCATCGATTATGGCCACGAAGCCCGCGCATTGTACGACGCGCATCATAATCGCGGCACGCTGCTCGCTTACCGCGATCACACGGTCTCGGAAAATATTCTCGATGCGCCGGGCGAGCAGGATTTAACTTCGCACGTCAATTTTACCGCTATGGATTTGTGGGGCCGCCGGGCGGGCCTCGTTCGCACCGGCCTCGTCACGCAATCGCAATTCCTCGTAGCGCTCGGCCGCGCGAATGAATTTGGCGATTTGTACGATCCGGCGCAAACGGAAATGGAGAAACTGCGCGCCCGCCTCTTGCTAAAAAATCTCATTCATCCGGAAGGATTGGGAGAAAAATTTCAGGTTCTGATTCAACACAAGGGGATCACGACGCCTAGTCTCACGGGTTTGTCGGGCTATTGAGGTTTTAGTGGCGCAGGCTTCAGCCTGTGGGTTTTAATGCGTGCAAGTATTAAACCCCATAGGCTGAAGCCTGCGCCACTAAAACAAAATCACGCGCCTGTTTCGCTATACGCTTTTTTCAGGGATTTTTCGGCTTCTTCTTGTGCGCCACCCGTGTTGTCCGCCGTTTGTTTCGCCTTGCTGTATTCGTTGACGGCGCGTGTCCGGTCGCCCTGGATGTCGTAAATCCGCCCCAGGTAGATGTGGGACCACACCTCGGTCCATTTTGTGGTCAAGTCAGTGGCGCCATCGAGCGCGTCGCGGAAAGACTGCGCGGCGGCCGCGTAATTCCGCTGATAAAAAAACGCCTCGCCCATGCGGAAATCAGCGAGCGCATTCAAGTGGTCCTGTTCAAGCGCCTTCTGATACTGAATCACCGCATCGTAATACCGGCCCTCGGAAGCCAGCGATTCGCCGCGCGCGATAATTCCGCGCACGCGCAACGGCTGGCTCGATTTCAGAATGAAGTCGTGCGGATCGATGACAATTCCGTTCGGCTTCGGCCGCCCGAAAGTTTCCACGGTGAACGGGGATTCCTTCCCGGAAATTGTGATCGTTTTGAATTCGGGATTTCCCTCGGTCTGGACTTCAATCTCCACGTCCATGTGAAACACATCCAGATTCTGCTTGGCCTTGCCGACAATCCGGAATCCTTTTTTCGTGCGGTAGACCACATACTCCAAATTAAATTCCGGGACTCCCGTGGAATGGAGCCACTGCGTGAAAAACGGGCGCAGGCTGGCCGGTTGCTCGGAAGCGGCGGGCGCGTTGCCCATTTTGAATTCCGCGGTCGGCGCCGGCTGAGCCAGATGTGCTTCCGCCAATTGCTCGAAATCCTGAATCCGCGCGGATTTGCCCGCGTAACGCGAATAAAAATCCTTCACCAGGGCAGAGAAATTCGCGTCGCCGATGATCGCGCGAAGCATGTGAAA
>PMOP01000065.1:11906-21348 GCA_003161495.1 Acidobacteriota bacterium
GAGTAGCGCGAGAGGCCGTCCGTGATCCAAACGTCGGAGGGAGTAGCGGCCGTGACCTGCGTCCCCCACCACTGATGCGCGACAAGATCCGCCAGCACCCTTTCGTTGGGTTTTGCCGACCATTGCCGCGCGCTCAAAAGCACCAGGCCCGGCGCGGCAAATCCATCGACAGTTCCGTCCGGCAGTTGCGCCAACGTCAGGCCGGGTTCAGGCAGCGGGCCAAATGCATCATTGTAAAAATCGAGGATGTGCGAAATCGCGTCCGCATATGCCGGCGCCGTGTCCGCAGCGGCAGGCGGCGTGTAAATGGAATAGGTCGCGCCTTCCGCGTGCTCCGGGCTCAGTTGCAGCGCCGCGATCACGAATGTTCCAGCGGCTTCCGGTTTATCCACTCGATAGGTGTAAAGCATGCGCTCGTTTTCGAGTGGAGGAGGCGCAGGGGCCTTCGTCGGAGATACTGCCGCGCCACGTCGCGTGTTGCCGAGCGCGTGACCGGGTGCAGGAGCTGGTGCGGGAGCCGGAGCGGGAGTTACCGACACCGGTGCGCCCGCCGCTGTCCCGGTGCCCACGACCGTCATGTTCCCCGGGACTTCGATCTGAAAAATTCCGGTATATCGATTCGAGGGAAAATCCGTCAGCGGAAACCACCGCGATGGAAGCAGCAAGTACCCGCCCTCATTGGCAATGTAGGCCATGCGCACGCCTTGATTCGGATCGCTCAAGCGCGTGGAAAGAGGCCCGCCATAGTCAAAAAACAGAGTGACTTTTCCGCCGGCAGGAATTGTATCGTCGAGCGTGATGTGTAATTTCAGGCTGGAGGTGTCGTCCCGATCGTAGGTCACGGGCTTTCCGGAGACGTCGCGCACGGAATTGACGCGCAGATTTTGATTGAGTTCCACTTCTACGACCCGGGCCGCCTCTTTGGCCGCGAAGTCAACCTTCGCTTGCGCGTTCATGACCTGGCCTACCGCGTCGAGCGAAGCGCGAACCTCGTAGTACGTCGCGCGGAATGCGGCAGTGGGCGCGGTCTGAACCGGCGCGACGGCGCGGCCAGGACCCTGCGGCGCTCCCGGAGATTGGGCCCAGCCGGGCGCAGACAGACCTGCAAGGCCTGCCAGGAACAGGAATAGGGGAAGTCGAAATTTCGACATGAGCTTCAGGTGCCTTTCTAGCCGGCGGAGACCATCTACCACAATTAGGATACCAACTTGACCTAATGAGTTGCCAGTCCAAGGTTATGTTGGTGGCAGTGGCGCAGGCTTCAGCCGTGGGGTTGGTGCAAGCCAGGCCTAAACCCCACAGGCTGAAGCCTGCGCCACTGATTCAGTCGCTAGATTCGCATTACGACGGATTCAGCATCCCCGCGATCAGGTCCGCAGCGCGTTCGACCGCTCCGGGAGGACCGAGCTTTTCGCGAACTTGGGAGAGGCCTTGGCGCATTTCCGCGCGCGCGTCCGGCGAATCGAGGAGACGAATCGTTTCGTTCGCCAGGCGCGCGGGTGTGAAATCCTTCTGCACGAGTTCCGGCACGACCCGCTTGCCCGCGATCAGATTGACCATGGCGAACATGGGCGTGCGCACCAGCAACCGCGCGATGGCAGCTGTGAGAGGAGCGAGGCGATACACCACGATCATGGGCGCGTCCATCAGCGCGGCTTCCACGGTGGCCGTGCCGCTGGAAACTATCGAGAGGTCTGCCGCGCCCAGGGCGTCGTAGGTCGCATCTTCCACCACGTGCTTGGCCACATCAGGCACCAGATACTGCGCGATCTGGGATCGCTTTACGCCTGGCGCGAGGGCCAAAACGAATTGCACATTGTGATTCTTTCGGATCAAGCTGCAGGCTTGCATTAAAGTGGGCATATGATGCGCGATTTCGCCGGAGCGGCTCCCTGGCAGGATCGCGACAATTGGCTTGCTCGCGTCCAGCCCGCAAGCGGCGGCAAACTCCGCGCGCGTTCTCTTCGCCGCCACATTTCCCACGAGCGGATGGCCGATAAAATCGGCCTCCACGTCGCGCGAGCGGTACCAATTTTCTTCAAAAGGGAAAATGCAGAGTGCCCGCGCAAATCGCCGCCGCACCAGATTTGCCCGCCACGGCCTCCACGCCCAGAACTGCGGACACACAAAATAAATATTCTGCACGCCCTGTCGCTTCAGCGCGCGCGCCAGCCGCAAATGAAAGCCCGGGAAATCGGTGAGGATTGCGAGCCGCGGTTTGCGTCGCGCCGCTTCGCCGAGCAGACGTTTCCACACGCGCTTCAGGGCCGGATACTTTTTTGCGATTTCGACAATTCCTACGACGGATACTTCCGAACAGTCGGCTACGAGTTCGACGCCGGCTTCGCGCATGCGTGGGCCGCCCATGCCGAAGAGCTGAACGTCGGCGCGCGCGCGCAACGCTGTCGCGAGGCGCGCCGCGTACATGTCGCCGGAAGCTTCGCCGGCGGAGATCAGGATTTGTGTGGGAGGCATTATGTAGCACAGCCACTCTTGGCTGTGCGGTTTTGTAAGCCGTAAGTTTAGACTGCTTGATTCTATTGCGATCGCGAAAACCGCACAGGCAAGAGTGCCTGTGCTACCAAAAGCTAATCATTGCCGGGAACGGAGGTGCCTGCTTCGCTTCCCGCGGTTTCGAAGGATGCGCGCAGCTCCTGGTCTTTGTACTGGAGCTGGTACAGGCGGTAATAAATCCCGCGCTCGGCGAGCAGTTCCTGATGCGAACCCTGCTCGCGTAATTTTCCTTTGTGGAAAACGAGAATGCGGTCGGCGTGCTGAATCGTACTGAGCCGGTGCGCGATAACCAAAGCGGTGCGGCCTTCGAGCAAACGGTCAAGCGCTTCGCGAATCAGGATTTCGGTCTTGGTGTCCACGCTCGATGTCGCTTCGTCCAGAATCAGGAAGCGGGGGTTGTGCCCGAGCGCCCGCGCGAAGCTGATCAATTGGCGCTGCCCGACGGAAAAAGTAGCGCCGCGTTCGCTGACATTTGTTTCGACGCCCTCCGGCAAGGAATCCAGCAGGGAACCGAGCCCCACTTCGCGCAGAGCGGATTCGACACGCGCGCGGCTGATCTCTTCATCGCCGAGCCGCACATTCGATTCCAGCGTCCCGGTGAACAGGAACGGATCCTGCAACACGATGCCGAATTGCCGGCGCAATTGGTGCACGTCGTAGCGGCGAATATCCACGCCGTCGAGCAGAATCTCGCCGCGCTGAATTTCGTAGAACCGCAGCAGCAATTGGATGAGCGTGGTTTTTCCCGCGCCGGTGTGGCCGACGATGGCGAGCGTCTGTCCCGGCGCGATGTGGAAGGAAACGTCGCGCAAAACCCAATCATCTTCCTTCGGGTTCGCGCTGCCATGATAGGCGAACCACACCTTGCGAAATTCGATGTCTCCTCGCGGCGCGGTAAGGGGAAGCGGGGCTTCCGCGGGCGGTGCTGGCAGCGGCTCATCGAGCAATTTAAAAATGCGTTCGCACGCGGCCATGGCCGACTGCAGGATATTAAATTTTTCGCTCAAATCCTGAATGGGCCGGAAGAAGCGCTGCGCGTACTGCATGAAGGCGATCAGCGTTCCGACCGTGACCGCGCCGGCAAACGAAAGCAGGCCGCCGTACCAGAACACGATGGCGATGGCCGTCATGCTGAAAAGCTCCACCGCGGGAAAGAAGACGGCGAAGGCCGTGATCGCGTCCTTGTAGGCTTCCATATGGATGCGATTCAATTCGGCGAATTGCTCCCCCGATTTCCGCTCGCGATTAAATATCTGCACGACGCTCATGCCGCTGATATGTTCCTGCAGGAACGAATTGATCCGCGCGATGGCCGTCCGGATCCGGCGGTTTGCGTCACGGACGCGCTCGCGGAAAATCCACGTCGAAATCATGATCAGCGGCAGCACCGCAAAAGTGGCAAGAGCCAGCCGCCAGTTTTTCGCCATCATCACCGCGCCGATGCTGAGCAGCACGATGGCGTCATTAGCCATCGCAGCGATCCCGGCGGCGAACAAGTCGTTCAGCGCGTCCACATCCGTCGTTACACGCGTTACCAGGCGCCCCACGGGACTTCGATCATAAAAACTCATCGGCAGGCGCTGCAAACGCTCGAAGATTTCTTTTCGCAAGTCGTAAAGGGTCTGCTGCCCCACGTTCTGCATGATCCGGACTTGCAAATACTGCACTGCGAAACTCAGCAGCAGGGCTGCAAGCGATAACAGCGAAATAAGAGCGACACCGCGGATAGCTGCCAAAATAGGAAGCGCGTGGTTGGAACCCGGAACAATGTACTTGTCCACGGTGAAGCCAAACAAATACGGGCCCACCACTTCCAGCGGCCCGACCAGCAATGTCAGCACGACCGCAAAGACCACACTCCACTTGTACGGCCGCAGATACGTCATCAGCCGCCGCAAAAGCTGCGAGTCGTAGGCCTTTCCTAGGGCTTCCTCTTCCCGGAAGTCGCTCATTCGCGTTCCAATTCTTCCTCGAGCAATTGCTTCTGGTACAAGTCGGCGTAATAGCCGCCGCGCTCCAGAAGTTCCACGTGCGTGCCGCGTTCGACGATGCTCCCATCGCGCAAGACCACGATTTGATCGGCGTGCTGCA
Source organism: Acidobacteriota bacterium (assembly GCA_003161495.1). Taxonomy (GTDB): domain Bacteria; phylum Acidobacteriota; class Terriglobia; order Acidiferrales; family UBA7541; genus Palsa-360. Next base: position 16,512 of record PMOP01000065.1, read on the forward strand.
CGGTCGAGACGCGGTGGGAAATCAAAATGGTTGTTCGTTGCCGCAGGATCGCGTCCAGGCGTTTCAGGATGCGCTCTTCGGTTCCCGTATCCACACTGGAAAGGGAATCGTCCAGGATTAGAATTTTGGGATCGCGAATTACGGCGCGCGCAATGGCGGATCGCTGTTTCTGGCCGCCGGAAAGCGTAATCCCGCGTTCACCGACCATGGTGTTGAACTGTGCGGGAAACTCTCCAATTTCAGCGGCGATGCTGGCAACATCGGCGGCTTCTTGAATCTCTTCATCGGTCGCGCTATCCACTCCGAATGCGATGTTTTCACGCAGCGTCTCGCTGAACAGGAACGTATCCTGCGGCACATATCCTACGGCGCGCCGCAGCGTTTCGAGCGGCCATTCACGGATCGGGCGCCCATCGACGAAAAGCGTTCCGGGAGGCGCTTCCCACAAGCGCGCGATCAGCGAGGCCAGCGTGGATTTCCCGCTTCCCGTGGGTCCTACCACCGCGAGAATGGACCCGGCCGGAACGCGCAACGAAATATCGTGCAGCACGGGTTTGTTTACCGCCGCGTTTCCATTCGATTTTGTTCCATCAGTATCGCTTCGCACGGTTGGGTAGGTAAAAGTCAGGTTCCGAAATTCGATTTCGCCGCGGATTTCTTCCGCCTTGCCGAAGACGGCGTGCGCGTCGCTGATCTTCGGCTCCGAGTCGAGAATGTAATTCAGCCGGCCCATCGACGCGCCGCCACGCTGAAAGATGTTGGTGACGAATCCGAGCGCGATCATCGGAAAAATCAATCGAGTCATGAACGTATAGAACGCGATCAACTCGCCGAGGGTGATCCGGTTCAGCACGACCTGGCGTCCGCCCTGCCAGAGGACGAGGATAAACGTCAGCCCAAACAGCATCTGGAGCAGCGGCATGAACAGGCTCCAGAAAAAAATCAGGCGCAGGTTTCGGTCAATGTATTCGCGGTTCGGGGCGTCAAATCCGCGAATCTCCGCGTCCTCTTGCACGTAGGCGCGAACCACGCGCACGCCCGCCAGATTTTCCTGAGCCTTCGCGGAAAGGACCGCGAGCGACGCCTGAATTTTTCCGTAGAGCGCGTGGATTTGGCGGCCGAACAGCCAAACGCTGACGGCGACGATGGGCACGGGAAGCAGGACGTACACGCTGAGCGTCGCGGAAATCCAGAACATTAGCGTCACGGCCAGCACCATGGTGGCGATTGTATTGGCGCTATACATGATGCCCGGCCCGAGCACCATGCGCACCGCGTTCAAATCATTCGTGCAGCGCGACATGAGTTCGCCCGTGCGGTTTCGCACATAGAATTCAGGTTCCATCTGCACGAGCTTGGACATCAGGTCATTGCGCAGGTCGTACTCAATGTCGCGGGAAAGTCCAATCAGGATTTGCCGAGTCCAATAGGAAAAGACGCCTTGCACAGCGCAGATGATCACCAGCGCCGAGCAAAACACCGCCAATGTATGCGGATCCTTCGGATGGTAGTAGGGAAGAAGCGGACCGAGCGCGATTTGCGTCAAACGCCCGAGCTGCGCGAGCGGAACTTCGGCGCCCTTGAGGCAATCCGTGATGGCGCCAAGAATGAGAGGCAGGAGCGTCCCGGTAATTCCCATTCCCGCCTGCGTAACAAAACCTATCGCCACTTCCGATTTGTGGCGCGCCACGTACGGAGACAAACGCTTGAGCTGCGCCCAGCCGGAGACGCGCTTCTGTGCCGTCTTCGGGACCGATCCTGACAGGGTATTTGCCGCTGCGCTCATTTCAGAATGGACTGCGGAGTCTCCAGTGTCGGGACTTCGCTCAGGTACCTTTCATGGGAATCGTCGAACGATTGATAGCGTTTCGCACTCGGGTTCCAGCGTACATCGAAAGCCGGAGACTTCTGCTCGGAACTTTGGTCCGCGTTCACGTGAACGGCATCAGGCTTTTCCATCGGCGTGAACTTCATCTCCAAACCGTCCTTGGCATCCTGCGTGTATTCCAGCCGCCAGCCGTTAACGCGCGCCGCGAGAGAGCCTCGCAGATACCCATACGGATTTTTTAAATGTTCATCGCAAAGCAATACTTGCGACCACTTGCCGTCATTCTTTTCAAGCACTGCGGCTCGCGTGACAAAAATCGGCGGGGTATTTGCGCCGCTCGCATTTGGCGCCGCTTTCGTCGCGAAACGATTTACGGCCAGCACTTGCTCCAACCCATTTTGCGCAAGATCTCCATGCGCCAGAACTTCCGCGTCTTTTCCAAGGGACGCTTCCGCGACTCCCCGCGCTTCATTGTCCTGCGCATCGGCGCGTTCTTCTGCCGCTTTCACCTCAGCAGGGACCTGCTGCTGCGCCGTTTGGCATCCCGCCAGGGAAAGCGCGAGGATCCAGGCTGACAGTGCCACTGTGGTGCGCAGTCTTCGTATCTTCATCATCGTAATCGTAAGTCCGCGCACTAGAGGCTGGGGAATGCCAATGTGATTTCGACCACTCGTCCGGTATCGCGGGCGCACAGCAATTCCATCACCTGCGGAACGTCCGAGCCCGCCCAGCTAAATTGATAATTCATCCGATCGAGGTCCATTCCGTTTTTAGATGCAGGGCCGCTGGAATTCGGTTCGCCATATAAACCCACCACGCGATCCTGCGAATCACCGATGCGCAGTCCCAAGCCGGTCAACCAATTTCTGGGATCCAGAAAATCCGGACGCCGGTCGCTGCACTTTCCTTCCTGGGAGCCGAGCGTCGTGATGGTGACGCTTTGAATCACGGACTTGGCGTCCAGTTGCAGGCGGATCGAGCGGCCCGAACAATCGTCGCGCCATTCCTTGGATCCCGAATTCGCTTCCTCGGAAAGATTCTTGGCCTTGAAGCGTTTCTCCGCCACGGCGAAGGTATCGTGGCCAGGCCGCAATCCCGCGAGCATCGTTTCATTGCCATGGTGCACCGTATTTTGCGCGGCGCTGCGAGGAGAGATTGGCGCGCCCGGCGCTGCGGCAGCGCTCGCCGCCGCGAGCGCCAGGCTAGCGCACAGCCAGAATTTCATCGAGCCGCGCTTCAAAGTTTTCTTCTCCCTCGGACCACAGCCGAAATCGCTCCACGGGCAGGGCCTCTTCCACCCCGCGCATCCAGCCCATGAGTTTCTGGATATTCTCTCTCGTTTTCTCTCGATATTCGCGCAAATTTTGCGGTTGCGACATCCACATCAGAAACCGCGCCTCTTCGGGATGCTGCGGCTCCGAGACCCGCCCATTTTCCGCCGAGAGCAGTCCCGCGTGCCCCGTGAACAGGTGCTCGAAGCCCAGATCGACCATAAAGTGCCCCGATTCGGCGAACACGCCGCCATCGTATTCGGGCCCGTAACAAAAAATATCCACGCGCTCCGGCTGCAGCTTCCAGCTGGCGGTTTCCTTGTCGCGAATCCAAAGATCCCAACGTGCTCCCACTTCGTAACACACATCGCCTGCGAGCTGGTTCTTCGCAAGGTTGACGACCTCCGCAGGAGTTGTCAAATACCCGCGCAAATCGTGTTCTTCGACAGGCGTTTCCGTAAAATCCACGGCGCGAATCACGAGCCCTGTAAATCCAGGCGGGGTGGAAGCGAGCGGCACAGTGGCAAGAAAATGCTCCAAGTGCGAGAGCATGCTCTCCTCGTTGAAGTCGCGCACCCAGACACTCACATAAGCGCGGTTGGGCATCCGGATATTATACAGGCAACCGCCCAAAGGACCGAAAATGGGTGGGCGCCCATTACATCTTCCTTTGAAAATCGTCGAGTTGCCTTGGTTGGTGTAGCGCCCGCCTTCAGGCGGGCATCTGCCGGGCTCAAAAAATGCCAACCTGAAGGTTGGCGCTACACTAATTTGCCGATGCGGAAGGATCGCTCTCGCGACTCGGTTCCGGGAATCTTTTCTTTAAGCGCTGTTTTACGTCATCGTCAACAAACGCCGCATCCAAGCCCATGAGATTCGCGCGAAACAAATCTTGTTCGGTCCAATTAAAAACGCGCTCGAGGCATTCATATTCGTCGGTCAGAGTCGTCGGAGTAAGCATGCGGCTGTCGGAGTTGATGTTGAGAGAGACACCCGCACGGTAGAGGCGATCGATGGGATGTTCCTCCATGCTGCGAATCGAAGGAATAATCTGCACATTGGCCGTCGGACAAAGCTCCAGGTGAATGCGTTTCTTGCGGAGATGCTCTACGAGTTTCGGATCCTCGATGCTGCGCGTTCCGTGGCCGATGCGTTGCGGATCGAGCCGGCGAAGCGTTTCCCACACGCTCTCCGGTCCAAGCGCTTCGCCGGCGTGCGCGGTGCGAAACAGGCCGTGCTCTCGCGCGTAGCGATACGCTTCAATATGAGCGTCTAATGGAAATCCCGCTTCATCTCCCGCAAGATCGAGAGCCACGACACGGCTGCCGCGAAATGTTTCCACCAACTTTGCCGTCTGCAAACTCTGCGCATTCGTGAAGTGTCTTAGCGTGCAAAGGATCAGGCCCGCGTGCATCCCGGTTTCGCGGATCAAGTTGTCGACGCAACATTCCACGACTGTAACGACACGCTCTGGACTTAACCCTTGCTCGCTATGGAGCAGCGGCGCAAACCGGATCTCTGCATAAATCACTCCGTCTTCGATGAGTTGCTGAAATAAATCCTCGGTAACCAATCGAAGTGAGTCCTCGGTCTGCATGAGCCTGAAACCCATGGGCGCGCGGGAAAGGAAATCGGCAAGATTTGCGCAGCGCGCAGGCGCGATGTAATCGCGTTGATATTCCTCAAGAGTGACGGAAGGCGCTAGAGTGGAAACGGCCTGATAGCTCAGCGAGCAGTC
>PMOP01000112.1 GCA_003161495.1 Acidobacteriota bacterium
ACCGGAGTTGCATGCTGCTTGGCGCAGCTCGGTTCCTTGGACATATCGATGGTTTTCATTTTTGCCGGGGTGCCTTCGTAGGTCACTTTGCCGCTGATGGTGCCGCCGGCCGGTCTCGCGTACACGATGGCCGCGACAACTAAAGCGGCCAGCGCTGCCATGCCCAATCGCTTGTTCTTCACTTCTCCGATCTTCATTTCTCCAATCCTCCCAAGACCACATTTGCTTCTAATTCTTTCAGTCCTAATTAATTACCTGACTCCGGAACCCGTAGGCGTCCCGTGAGGCTTGGCGGCCGCCACGAGCGCCGCGCCTTCCTTGGTTGATTCCCACATCGTCAATTCGGGGCTCTTATGCGTCACCTGCAGGGTGCGCAGGTAATGCACCAGGTCCCAGGCCTCATCGGGCTTGACGACGTCCGCGAACGACGGCATGGGCGTGCCGTCCACTCCCGTGTTGAAAATCTTATAGAGATCTTCGTTAGTCGTGCCGCACTTGAAACGCGAGCCGACCGCAAAGTTAAATGGACGAATGGGCTGGTCGTTGTTGTCGGTGAGCGTGGAAGCTGAGGGACCATCGCCGCGGCCCTCCTGGCCGTGGCACTTCCAGCATTCCAGCTTCTGGAAAAGGGCTTGCCCGCGTTTGATGCTATCGACCGTGAGCTTGGGTTCCGCCGGAACATGGAGAGGCTCGCCGGGCTTCTCCGTCAGCCAACGTGGTGAGAAGGTCTTGATGAAGGCGATTAAGTCGGCGCGGTTTTGGCCCGTGAGCGTGATCCAAGAGGGCATGGCGGAATTGACGATTCCGCGCTCGATGGTGTTGTAAAGGTCCTGGTCGATCGGCAGTGTTCCGGTAGGAGTCGAGCGGCACTTGAACGTGGCCGCCACGAAATTGCGCGGCAGGATATTCAAGTACGGCGCGTTTTCTCCAGTACCGTCGCCGCGGAAACCATGGCATCCCCAGCAATAACGGAAATATAATTGCTTGCCGGTGTCCGCATGTCCCGTCCATTTGCCGATATGAGTTTCCACCTGCTGCGTCTGCTGCGCCGCGGCCAGTCCCGGTAGGACGAAGACACCCAAAAGCGCTAAAAAGATCCGGATGGATTTTGTCTTTAGTGTGCGCATCGTCTCTCCCCTAGAAGTCAAAGTCAAAACCAACCAACAAGCTGCTGGTGGTTAGGTCCAAACCGGTAATTGGCGCGGCGCCGCGTTGTCGTTGGATTGCAAATTCGTTGTGGAACGCGAAGCCCGCACGGCTGGAAATGAACGGGTAGTACCTGTAGCCGACCGTCAGAACATCCATGTCGCCGAAGTTCGAAGGGTTGCTTGCAAAAACTTGCCGGGACATGCGGATCAGCTCATAGCGGTTGATGAGTACGAGTTGAGGAGACGGAGTGAAATGAGTTTCGAACAGACCGCCGTTCCACGTGGGCGACTGCGCCCCGGTGGGAAGAGGCTGATTGGCAGCGGTATTCGAACCCAGGAAGGCGCTATCCCATCCATGGAAGAACATCGTAGTGATATCGACTTTCCTTAAGTACCACTGGCCGATTAAACCCAAGCGGTAGAAACTTTTATTGCCGATACCTGTGCCAGGAACTCCGACTCCTCCTTGCGAGTACTGGTAGAAGGTCGGCGCCTCTCCGAGATAGGCAAATCCCCCGACGCGCTGCAATCCGAGGCTTCCAATCTCAAAGGCCTGGCTAGCGGTGAAAAATCCGTCATAGGCGCGGCTGGTGGGCAGGCCCGGACTCCCGTCATTGGAGCTCAGCAAAGAAGCCGAATATCTGGTTCTGTCATCCTTCGAATGTCCCATCACCTCCACGCCCACCTGGTTATCGCCAATTCCGAACGTGTAAGATTCCGCAATGAGCGGATTCGTCGCGCTGCCTGGGGTCACCAAGGGTTGGAAGTGATAGTTGGCGTAGGTTCCCGAAACGCTTGAAAGCGTCAGGATGCGCTTTTCGGAAAGCAAGTTATCCAACTCGAACTTTCCCATTTTTACGTTGAACCAACTGCTCCCGAAAAGATTATCCAAGCGCCCCCAAACCGATTCGAAATGGAAGGCTCCGGTATTGTCCGAGGATGGCAGGACGTAGAACGAAATGTTCTTTGCCAGTGTGCCGGCGGCGTGAAAGTCCAAACCGGTCCAATCAAACCCCGTCGTGGTGATTCTCGCCTCCAAACTGCCACCTGGATTGGCGGGGTCATCGACAGCAACGCGATTGGTGCTGTCTCGATGCCAGATCGGTGTGATGCGGAAGGTCACCGGCCAATAGCCTGGGTCCTGGTATATGGGGGCGTCCCGGTCGTTGCCCATCTGATAGCCATTGTCTTTGAATGCCTGGCCGAAAGGACTAAGCATCGGCCAGCCGAGGTGGCAGGCGGAACACGGCATCCCATACTTACGCGCGAATGCTGGGAGCGGGCGAACCTGGGCTGCGGGAAAAGGCAGGGCGCTGGCTGGGCGGCTATCCGCAAGGACCAGAGCGAAGAGAATAAAACTTAGCAGGAGACCAGATAACAACCAAGAAAGATGCTTCGTTACAATCCCTGGAGCCCGTTCGGACATACCCGCCTCCTCTGCGTGGCAATCATCAATTAAAAAACTAAAGATGATTTGGCGCAACTCGGACAGGGAAGGGCATACACAAACCCCAGCGACATACTTTCGGGCCGCGCAAAATTGCGGCGGCGGCCGAAAGTGCAGCTTTATGCGCAGATAACATGCCCACAGAGAGTCAGACCCATTTCCCCATAGGAAAAATGAGCCCAATTCCCAAGTCCCTGAACCGCCGGGAAATGTACTCCCGCAAAAAAACGAATGCAAGAGTTTTTTTCTTTATTAGATTTTATTTATCCGAATCTAAGTTGCCGAATATAGAAGATGAGGCAAAGTTTTCCCTCCTTCGCAAACGGAACATTTTCCAACAGACCGGCTGAACTTCGCTTTTCATCAGTGTTTATGCGGGTTCAGGCCAGTTTAGGAAGCTACAAAGGGCTCGCCGGAGCCTGAAGGCGCCCGGCGCCGAAAAGCGCGGCGTTGCACGTAATGGGTGGCGCGAGTATAGTGCGGCTCATTCGGGAAAACAAAACCGGGAATTCCCGTTGAAACATCTACGACAATTTCGGTAACCGGCCGAGCAGCGCGGCTTGTGAGAATCCATGGCAGCTCCGATTTCCATTCTCGATGTTACAAAACTGATGGTGAGACGGCTGCTGCTGCCTGTCCTCGGGCTCGCCGGCTTCCTGATGATTTGCGTGGCAGGCTACATCTGGCTGGAAGGAGCGCGCTGGGTGAATGCGCTGTACTGGACGATCCATCCTTATGCATTGCCGCACGACCGGATTCGCGATGCAACGAAAATCTACAGCATCGCCGTCTATGTTGGAGTGTTTTCGTTTCAGGTTTGGATCGCCGAGCGAGTGTTGGTGTCGCTGTTTCATCCGGAGGGCAGAACGGCGTGGAGGATGATGATGACGGATCTGGCGATTGAAAACGCGCGCGGCCACTTCATTTTGTGCGGATATGGGCAGGTGGGTCGGACGGTAGTGGAGCAACTTCGCCGCACGAACGTGCCCTTTGTGCTGATCGAATCGAGCGACGGTTTGTACCGGCAACTGCTGAATGAAGGAATCCTTGTGATCCACGGCGACGCGAAACGGCACAGCGTCCTGGAAGCGGCGGGAATCGAGCGCGCGCGAGGTATCTGCGCATTGATCGACAATGACGCCGACAATCTCTACATCACGATTACGGCCAAGTCGCTCAATGCCAACCTGCATGTGATCACCCGAGCGGGCCACGAAAGATACGCGGAGGCGATGCGCAGCGCGGGAGCAAACGATGTGGTGATTCCCGAGCATGAAGGCGGAGTCATCGTTGGACGAATTATCAATGAGGCGGCGCAGGGCAATCCGGGGAACGCGTGAAAGAAGTCGGCGTGAGTGTTTCCATATCCCTGCTGTACAGAATATTGTTTGGAGCTTACGCTCATACAATCGGTATGCAAAGACGAATTGCGAATATATTGCGAACTGAGCGGCTAAAACGAATGCCAAGACTGCCGAGCCTTGGGCGCCCATCCACTTTCGCGATTCTCGCCATTGCATGGACGGTCCTTCTCCTGATGCTCTTTCAGCTTGGCACGGCGGCGTGGGCGTACCCCGCAAAGGATCGCAATTTACCGAGCGCGGGGCTGGCGATTGAAATTCCGGCGTCTCTCGATGACGTCCTGCAGGCTTTGCAGGAAGTGCTGCACGATCAGATCATTCACGGCACGTACATGTTCGAGAAGCAGCAGACGCTGACCGGCGCGGCCGCGGTGGACTCCACGCCGCTGTTTGAACCCTGGCGCGAAGAAGGAAAAGTTTTTTACAAAATTCGGACCCAGGCCATCGCCCCGCGGCATTTTCGTGACAGCGCTGACCGCGGAACAATCGCGGTGCGATATATCGTCACGAGCGTAAGTGCGGAACGCACACGATTGCGCATTGATGCGTTATTTGTCGAGGATTCGCATCACGGCGAGCATCCCTCCGACGGCACGGTGGAATCCAGCGAATCCAAGCTCATTCAGGAGCGTGTCCAGGCCATCCAGAATGCCCGGCAGGAAGCCGCCGAGGACCAACGCCGCCGCGAGAGCATCGATTTGGCGAATCAAACCATTATGCGTCAGCGGGAAGATGAAACCGCGCGCACGGCGGCCGCGGAATCTTCCGAGAAGGATCTCGAGCAGCGCGTCAATGCGTTGCGCCATCAAATTGAAATGAGAATCAAGGCCCCTGGCGCCAGCTTGAAATCGGCGCCGTTTCGATCCGCCGCGGATGTGGCCGCTCTCACTGCCTACGCGGACGTCTTGATCGTGATTGTCACGCCGCGCTGGTACGGCGTCGAGACTACGGACGGACGGCGCGGGTGGCTTTCCCAGGACCAACTGGAGCCCCTTCCGTGAGGATTCAGAGATTTACATTTAATATGCATAGGCCCCGAAATCTCATCTGGTTGCTGATGTTCTTTTTCTGCGGCGCTCTTTCAAACAGCGTGGCCGCGCAAGCAGTTCCGTACGCGCACTCCTTCTCGAAATCGAAGGAGGAAGTTGAAAAAGCCCTCACCGAATTACAAGCCTCCACCGGCCAGAAATTGCCGATCGTCGAGGGTTTTGTCGTGCCCGGCGACCAACCGCTGGATCGCTACGAGCGCGCGTTCTACCAATTCACGATCGACGTTCTGCCGGGCACGGCCAGCGGCGACACTATCGTCCGTGTCTCCGCGAAAATCACGGCTTGGTACGCCGATCGCGATCCCTCAAAATCGGGATATCAAGTTTTGGCTTCCAATGGCCGCCTGGAACTCGATTTGCTGGACCGGCTTGCGGATAAATTTGGCGGCAAGCCCGTGACTTCCCTGCTCAAACCGGAGCCGCAGGTTCCCCTGCCCAGGATCGACCTCTCCAACGGCCCGCCTGCAATTCCCCTGACTCCCAGGGGCTTTTCGCCTCCCCCGGCCGGGACCGCTGCAAGCTCGCCGGGAGATGAAATCACGGCTCTGGCCACGCAGCGCGGAGTGGAAGAAAAGCGTGTGCAGCAGCTCACGGCCGAGTTGCAAGGCTTGCAGGATATTCAGCGCAATCAGGCCCACCCAAACAATTTGGTGATCGTTAAAAAATCCGGCACTCCCGTGATGGCGCGGCCCGCGGAGGGATCCCATATTCTGTTCAACGCCGCGGCTGACGATGAGTTTGAATTCATCGATGCGGAAGGCGAGTGGATCCACGTGCAGATATCGGGCGCGTCCCGTGGCTATATTCGCCGGAACGAAATGGATTTGCCGGAGGCCATCGCGGCTCGGATGGCGCCGGAAAATGGAAATGCCGGCGGAGAAAAGCCCGCGGCGTTTCGGATCGAGCGTGAAGAAAACAGCACGTTCCCTGGCGATTGGGAGCCGCTCAAGGGAAAGACCGTGAAAATTTATACCGTGCAGCCGTCCTCAGAGGAACCCAAGGAGACAGGCGCTGCCGCGAAACTCCGCTATGCGGCTTCCCTGTTTAAAAAATCATCCGTGGATTCCGCGGTGCCTTCGGTGGAGGGCATCGTCGTAATTTTCGATTCGGCAGATGGGGGAATTATCGCCAGTTCGCTTTCCAATTCCCGGCAATTCGCCGTTGGATCGATGTCTCAAGAAAACTTCTGGAAGCAGAGCTTTATGGATCCGCCCGAGGCTTTCCGGTCGACGCCAAATCCGCAAGGTTCTCCTCTACAACAAAAATAAACCTCACTTGGGAATGGGAGTGATTCACATCTTCCATATAAATTCTGCAGACCTTGTCCATGCGTTCCTCAATCTTGGGATGAAAATCAGGCGGGAAGTTTCTGGCGCTTTCCGTAACGGCCCGGATCGGGTTTGTATTTCTTAAGGCGTTTCAGAACGTCCCGGATCGAGAATTGATTGGCCGCGTGAAGTTTATCCAACTCTTTCCATTCCAGCGGAAGAGCGACCGGAGCGCCGGGACGCGCCCGGACCGCAAAATCCGCAATGGCCGTGGCCGTGTAATCATTCCGGAAATAGTCGACAAAAATCTTCCCTTTGCGTTTGGCTTTGCTCATGGTTGCCACGTAGGCGGCCGGGACATCGCGAACCATCTCTTCGGCGAGCGCGGCTCCAAAAGCTTTTACTTTTTCCCAGTTGTCTTTTTCGGCGAGCCGCACGGTCACATGCAGGCCCTTCCCGCCCGTGCATTTCAGATAACTCTCCAGGCCTTTGTCCGCCAGTCGCCGGCGCAAATCCTTCGCCGCCATTTTCACGGCGTCGAACGGCACGCCCAGGTCCGGATCGAGATCGAAAATTAACCGGTCGGGATAATCAATCCGGCCGACGCGCGC
>PMOP01000078.1 GCA_003161495.1 Acidobacteriota bacterium
TACTCCGGCGCGCGACCTGGAGTGCTGCAGGGCACCTACTCCTACGTTTTGCAAACGCCCGACGGCCAGATCGCAACCACGCATTCCGTTTCGGCGGGCCTCGACTATCCGGCGATTGGTCCAGAGCACGCGTGGCTCGCAGATGGGCATCGCGCCGAATACACGGCCGTGAGCGACGACGCCGCGGTTGCCGCCGCGCGCATGCTCGCGCGGATGGAGGGCATCATTCCGGCGCTTGAATCCGCGCACGCGCTGGCCGAATTGATCGTGCGCGCGCCGAAGATGTCCCGCGACGCCATTGTGATCCTGAATCTTTCAGGGCGCGGCGATAAGGACATGGAGATCCTGTCACGCTATTTGTAGTGGTGAGGAATGAGTAGTTTATTTTTGTCTTTCCGAGCGAAGCGAGGAAGATCTCTTTGCATGAAGGCTAAAGAAAGAGAGATTCCTCGCTTCGCTCGGAATGACAAAATAAAATACTTTTTCCGTAGCCTGTTGAAACCTGCGCCACCAAAGTTGCTATGGCACATGCGACCACAACGATGACGAATGCATCCCGCATCACGCAGCGTTTTGCCGATTTGCGCCGGACAGGCGAAATGGGCCTGGTTGCCTATCTCACCGCGGGCGACCCGACTCTCGCCGCGACCGAGCAGTTCGTCCTTGCTCTGGCAAACGCGGGCGCAGACGTCATCGAACTGGGCGTGCCTTTCAGCGACCCAGTTGCGGACGGCCCGGTGATTCAACGCGCCAGCGAACGCGCGCTCCGCGGCGGCACGACGCTTGCCGGCGTTCTTTCGCTCGTGAAATCGCTCCGCGCGAAGACCAACGTGCCGCTCGTCTTGTTCAGCTACTTCAATCCTGTTTTGCAGATGGGGCTCGATAAATTCGGCGATGCGGCAAAAGAGGCGGGCGCCGATGGCGTGCTGATCACCGACCTCACTCCCGATGAAGCGGGCGATTATCGCGCGGCCATGTCTTCGCGCGGCCTGGACACAATTTTTCTGGCCGCGCCCACGTCCACCGACGAGCGCCTCGCGCTTATCGCGAAAGCGACGACCGGTTTTCTGTATTTAATTTCGCGAACCGGCGTCACCGGAGCGAAGGACCAGCTCGCGGATGAATTGCCCGCGCTGGCGCGACGCGTTCGGCGCTTTACCGAACTTCCCATTGCCATCGGTTTCGGCATTTCGCTGCCGGGGCATGTTTCGCTGCTGGGCGGATTGGCCGATGCCGCCGTGGTAGGCTCGGCGCTGGTGGACGAAATTGAACGCGCTGCGTCAGTGGATGCGGCAGCCGCGGCGCTGGCCGCGCGCGTCAAGCTGCTCAAAGGCGCGGCGGTGACCGGAATGAGCCGGCGGGAGTCCCAGCAATGAGCGTTCCGGAAAGAAGCGCGTCGGAAAAAAGTGTGCCGGACAGGAGTGTGGAAGACTGGCGCCGCAAGATTGACGAAATCGATCGTCGGCTCGTCGAGCTTTTGAACGAGCGCTCGCGCTGCGTCGTCGAAATCGGACGAATCAAGCAAGTTTCTGGCGATGCGCTGTACCAGCCGGACCGGGAGAAGCAAGTTCTCGACGGCGTGGCGCTCGCGAATCCTGGGCCGCTTCCGGACGCCGCGATTCGCCGCTTGTTTGAGCGCATCCTGGATGAAGCGCGATCGGTAGAGCGCGCCGTGATGCACGGCGGCGAAGGGAAAAAGGAAAGTTAAATTTGGATTGGCGCGGTGGGGAGACGGTTTTCGTACCCGAATTCGTTTCTTTTGCCGCTCGCCTGAGAAGATCGCAAAGTTTGTTGGGGAGCGAAGTTCACGCAGGGAACAGGAGTTGAAATGGTTGTCGTAATGCAAGAAGGCGCGAAAGAAGAACAGATCCAGCACGTCATCGACCGCCTGGTGTCGATTGGATTCGACATTCATCGCTCGACCGGCGCGTCGCAGACGGTTCTTGGCGCCGTGGGAGTTCCTCCGGATTTCGATCCGAGGGACGTCGAAGTTCTCGACGGGGTGCGTGAAGTCGTGCGCATCACGCAGCCTTACAAATTGGCCAGCCGCGCGTTTCGCCCGCAGGGAACTGTGGTCGAGTTGCCGCGCGGCGTGCGCGTTGGCGGCGCCGAAGTCGTGGTTGCCGCGGGACCATGCTCGGTCGAAAATCCTGAACAAATTGGAGTAATTGCGGCCCGCGTCGCAAAGGCCGGCGCGAAAATCCTGCGCGGCGGCGCGTTCAAGCCGCGCAGCTCGCCATACAGTTTTCAGGGGCACGGAGAAAAAGCGCTCATCATGATGCGCGACGCGGCGGAAAAAAGCGGACTGCTCGTGTGCAGCGAAGTGATGGATGCTTCGCAAATTCAGCTGATGCTTCCCTACGTGGATATTTTTCAGGTTGGCGCGCGCAACATGCAGAATTATTTTTTGCTCCGGGCGCTTGGGACGGTCAGCAAACCTGTCCTGCTGAAGCGCGGCATGTCCGCGACGATCGAAGAACTTCTGCTGAGCGCGGAATACAACATGGCCGGAGGAAATCACAACGTGATCCTGTGCGAGCGCGGCATTCGCACGTTTGAAACCGCCACGCGCAACACGCTGGACATCGCCGCGATTCCCGTCATCAAAAAACTTTCGCACCTTCCGATTCTGGCCGACCCGTCGCACGGCACGGGAATTCGCGACAAGGTTCCTCCCATGGCGCGCGCCTCGGTCGCGGCCGGCGCCGACGGGCTGCTTCTCGAAGTGCACAACGACCCGGAGCACGCGCTTTCCGACGGCGCGCAATCTCTCTTCTTCGATCAATTCGACAAACTCATGGCCGAGCTGCGCATCATCGCTCCCGCCGTCGGCCGGACCATCGCCTAAGCCATGGCCACCACCTTCCGCCGCGTTGCAATCATCGGCACTGGATTGATCGGCGGCTCGTTCGCCCTCGCACTTCGCAAATCTTTTCCGGACTCGGTCGTTGTCGGCTGGGACAAAGCGCACGTGCTGCGTGCCGCTCTCGAACGAGGCGCGATTCACGAAGGAATTCCCGACCTTACGCTCGCCATTGCCGGCACGGATTTAATTTACGTGGCGCTTCCTGTGGGACAAACGATCGAGTTGCTGCCGGAAATCGCGCGCCTCGCCGCGCCGGGCGCGCTGGTGACGGACGCGTGCAGCACGAAGCGAATGGTCTGCGCCGTGGCGGCGGAATCGTTCCACGAAGGGGGCGCGCATTTTCTGGGCGGCCATCCCATGGCGGGAAAGGAAATTTCCGGAATCGCCGCCGCTGACGCGAATTTGTTTCGCGGCTCGAAATACGCGCTGATTCGCGCCTCGACAAAAGAAAAAGCTGCCGAGGAACGCGAACCATGCGTTGCGAAATTCGTCGACCTCATTCAAAAAATGGGCGCGGAACCAATCTGGCTGGAGGCCGACGCGCATGACCGGGCGGCGGCGGTAATCTCGCACTTGCCGCAACTTCTTTCCGTGGCGCTCGCGGGCGTGGTTCGTAGCCAGACGGACGAAACCGGTTTGCCGGTTACGCTGGCCGGACGCGGACTTCGCGACGCGTTGCGCCTGGCGGGCAGTCCGTATTCCGTCTGGCGTGATATTATTTTAACGAACAGCGACAATCTGGAGCGCGCGCTGGATCAGATGATTCAGGCCTTGGAACAGATTCGGAGCGATCTGCGAACGCGCGCGCTGGAAGAGGAATTTTCCGCCGCGGGAGAACTGTACAAGATTCTGCGGGATATGCAGTAAACTGTCCTGACGAAATTAGGCAGATGTCTAGCTCAATTGAAATTCCTGGATAGACGGACAGACCTGTTGTAGCCCGCGTCTTCAGACGCGGGGATTTTTCGCGCGGCCGGCAGAACCCCCTCGCCTCTGAAGAGGCGAGCTACAATACATACGGAGCCAAGTTTAATGGATAAGCGCGTGGCCAACGCCGACGTGGCGATCGAAAAACTTTTCGACGGCGCCGTCATTCTTTCAGGCGGATTCGGAACGTGCGGCGTTCCGGAAAATCTGATCGCCGCTGTGCGCCGCAAGGGCACGAAAAATCTTACGGTGGCCTCGAACAACGCCGGCACGATGGATGCGGGCCTCGGTTTGCTGCTGCAGACCCACCAGATCAAAA
Source organism: Acidobacteriota bacterium (assembly GCA_003161495.1). Taxonomy (GTDB): domain Bacteria; phylum Acidobacteriota; class Terriglobia; order Acidiferrales; family UBA7541; genus Palsa-360. The sequence continues at coordinate 4,113 of PMOP01000078.1, forward strand.
AAATGATCGCCAGCTATGTCGGAGAAAACAAGCTTTTCGAGCAGCAGGTGCTGAGCGGCGAAATCGAGGTCGAGCTCAATCCCCAGGGCACGCTGGCTGAACGAATGCGCGCCGCGGGAGCGGGCATTCCTGCGTTCTACACGCCGACCGGCGTGGGCACGATGATCGCCGAAGGAAAAGAAGAACGCGAATTCAACGGGCGCAAATTTATTCTGGAACGCGGCCTGCGCGGCGATTTCGCGTTCATCAAGGCGTGGAAAGGCGACCGCTGGGGAAACCTCGTGTACCGCAAGACCGCGCGAAATTTCAATCCGGTCATGGCTACGGCCGCGGATTATGTGATCGCCGAAGTGGAAGAGCTTGTCGAGCTGGGAACGCTGCCTCCTGAGTCCGTGCACACGCCCGGAATTTTCGTGAACGCAATTTTTCAGGGAGTGAATTACGACAAGAAAATCGAAAAAAGAACAGTGAGAAAACGCGCATGACCCAAGTGGCTTCGCATTCGGAAGGAAAGAACATCGCTCGGTCCGATGAGAGCAAGCGCGAACTGATCGCCCGGCGTGTCGCCAAGGAATTGCGCGACGGCTTTTACGTAAATCTTGGCATCGGCACGCCCACTCTGGTCGCCAACTACATTCCCGCGGGAATGGACGTCGTACTGCAATCCGAAAACGGCATGCTCGGCGTCGGCCCGTTTCCCTACGAAGGCGAGGAAGACGCGGATTTGATCAATGCAGGCAAGGAAACGGTTACGGAAATTCCCGGCACAAGTTATTTTTCCAGCTCCGATTCGTTTGCAATGATTCGCGGCGCCCACGTCAATATGACCGTGCTCGGCGCACTGCAAGTCGATGAAAAGGGCAACCTCGCGAACTGGGCGATCCCCGGAAAAATGCTCAAGGGCATGGGCGGCGCGATGGATCTCGTCGCCAGTTCGCCCTACGTGATTATCGCCATGGAACATACGACCAAGGACGGCCAGCCCAAAATTCTGAAAAAGTGCACGCTGCCGCTTACCGGCGTGGAAGTCGTGGACATGATCGTGACCGAATTGGCCGTAATCGCGGTGACTCCGGAAGGACTTGTCCTGCGCGAGGTGGCGCCGGGCGTGACGCCCGAGGACGTGCAGAACCTGACCGAGCCGAAATTGCTCGTGGCCGAAAAAGTGAAAACGATTTCGCTGTAACGCGGCTATAACGCGATTGAAGAGAAAGCTCCGCACGCAGGGAGCGAAACGAGCGCATTCGTGGAACCGAATTCCATCGTCATCGTGAGCCTGCACTCGCCCAAGGAAAAAGTTTGGGGCTCGCTCGTTTCCATGAACGTTTCCGGAGTCACCCTGCGCGGCATCGATCTGAATTCGTTTGACGATTTTATCCGGCAAGTAATGGATCCGGAAGGGGAGCGCATCGGGCTTCCCACGCTTTTTTTCCCGATGCAACGCATCGAGCGCATCGCGCTCGATGAGCCGCACGGATCGATTCCTTCGCTATCCGGGCGATTCGAGCAGCGCGTGGGGCGCTCCTTGCGGGACTATCTCGCGCTATTCGTGTAGTGTAAGCGGAAGCGAAATTCAAAAATGGCCTCTCGCGTATTCACAGTCCCGAACCAGCTCACGTTTCTGCGGCTTGGTTTTTTGCCGTTTTTTATTATTTCCATCCATTACCACCACTACGGAGTAGCGCTCGCAATTTTGATCGTCGCAGGGTTGACGGATGGGCTGGACGGCCTGCTCGCGCGCTCGCTGAATCAGAAAACCGCGCTGGGCGCCTATCTCGATCCCATCGCGGACAAGCTGCTCTTGTCCTCATCCTTCGTCATATTGGCACTGAACCGCAAGATCAGCTGGTGGCTTGCGACGCTCGTGCTGAGCCGCGACGTGATTCTCCTGACGGCAGCCGCGGTGATTCTCGTAGTGTCCGGCTATCGCCAGTTCCCGCCAAGTCTCTACGGCAAAGCCACCACGGCGCTGCAAATCCTTCTGGTGTTTGCGGTAGTGCTGCTCGCGGTTACCGATTGGGCGTGGCTGCACATCGCCAGAAATATCATCGGCTATCTGGTCGCTGCATTCACCGTATTCTCCGGCTTTCACTATTGCTTTACAGTTGCGCGCCGCATGAACGAACAGCAGCACACGTAGGACGGGCTTCAGCCTGTCGGTTTTCTGTTGGTGTACCTGGCGGTCGGAAGACAGGCTGAAGCCCGTCCTACAAAAACCTACGTATTCTGCAGATAATTCAAAACCATGAACCCGAAGCTAACCGCAATCGCGATCCCCGCAGCCCATCCAAGAAAATCAGCGAGTCGCCGTTCGCTCAAGTCGGCTGGAGGCCTGTCCGGCAGCAAGCGCCCAAGCAGATAACCAGACGCCACGCCGCCGAAATGAGCGTAATTGTCCGTGCCGCGAAAAAGAAAACCCATGACCGCGATATAAATCAGCCAGCGAATCAACGAGCTCCGCAGGGCCTGCGCCGCCATGTTCTGCTTGCCCGTCGTTGCCGCGAGGAGCACGCCAATGAGGCCAAGCAATGAACCCGACGCACCCACGCTGATGTGCCCAACCGAAGAACTGAGAATGTATCCGGCCACGCCCGTTGCAACATACAGGAACAAGTATCGCGCCGAGCCATACAATTCCTCGACCATCGGCCCGATATCCATCAGCACCCACATATTGAAACCTATGTGCAGCAGCCCTCCGTGAAGAAATACGGCGGTGACGAATCGCCAGGGCTGGCTGAGGTTATAGGCGAGTGGAAGTGAAGCGCCTAAACGATAATTCACCTGCGTGGCGATTCCTCCGAGCCCCATCAAGCCGCCACTCAGCCCTTCTCCTCCCGAAAGTTTCATGGTGATGACAAACGAAAGCGCGTACATCACGCAACAAATCGCCAGCATCACGTAGGTCACGGGCGAAGTCTGCGGCATCCAGCGGCCGAGTGAGCGGCTCGCTGCGGCAAACGAAAACGTCATGTTCGCGCCGCACTGATGGCACTTGGTGGCCGTTGCGCCGACCAGCGTCCCGCAGGCCGGGCAGAGACGCGGGCGCAAGGGCTTCGGCTCGGAGTGAAACATTCCTCCAAGCTGGCTGCGCCAGCGGTCCAATTTGTAGCGCCATCGAACGGGAAGTGGCACGTCGTCTCCTTGCTCGAAAAATTTCGCCTGCCTATAATAGCCGGAATCGCGCGCGGACGCGAAATTTGCAACAAGTAGCGCGGGCTTCAGCCTGCGGATTTTAATGCTTGCCAGGCCAAAACCCCGCAGGCTGAAGCCCGCGCCACTTGAACCCACGTCGTCCTATCGCGCGCAGGAAAATTGGAAAGGATATTCATTGCAATCGCCAAAATTTCTCGGTGTCCAGCTTGATTGAACGCTCGTCCCCCTTCAAGGCAGGGTTCCCGCGTGCAACCTGGCTGATCCCTGCATTCGTTGCGACCTTCCTCCTCGCGGGATGCGCCGGCCGCCGGCCGATCGCCACTGCTCCCCCTCCTCCGCCTTCTCAGCCGGAATCTGTCCCCTCCGCGGCGCCTCCTCGCCCGCCTTCCGCACCCGGTTCCGCGCAGCCCCCCACTCGAACTACGCCATTCGTCCCCGGCATGTTTGTTGAAGAGGGTACGGCATCCTGGTACGGCGTCCCATTTCACGGGCGCCGCGCGGCAGATGGCGAAATCTTCGACATGAATTCGCTCGTGGCCGCGCATCGCACGCTGCCGTTCGGCAGCATCCTGCGCGTCACGAATCTGAATAATGGCCGCGACGTGCAAGTCCGCGTCATCGATCGCGGCCCGTTTGTCGGCGATCGCATTCTCGATCTGGCGCGCGCCGCCGCCGTGGCGCTGGACATGATTGGCACCGGCACCGCTCCCGTGCGTATCGAATTGCTCTCCGGATCGAATCCCGCGGTTGGAGATTTCACCGTGCAAATCGGCGCCTTCACGGATCGCGGCAATGCCGAGCGCCTGCGCGACCGCTTGCTCCCCCGGTATCAACCGATTTTTATTCAGGATTACGACGCGCCCACGGGACATTTCTACCGCGTCCGCGTCGGCCGTGTCCCAAGCCCGGACGCTGCGCAACAACTCGCCGCGCAACTGAAGGAGAGCGATGGATTCCAAACATTCGTAATGCGCCTCGACCAGCCAGCCGATTTTGGCATTAAGTAGCACAGGCACTCCTGCCTGTGCGGTTTTCGCGATTGTTGCTATTCCTTTACTCCGCGCGCGCAACCCGAAAATTAGCGCAGCGAGAAGCGCCCACACGACTCGACTTTTTCAACGACCTGTGTAGACTGCAAGATGCGAGGAAGCCACATGACCGACTGCCTATTCTGCAAAATCGGAAAAAAAGAAATCCCGTCGAAACTCGTATACGAGGACGCGGATATTTTTGCCTTCGAGGATATTCAGCCGCAGGCGCCCAGCCACGTCCTCATCTGCCCGCGCAAACATTTAGTTTCGCTGACGGACGC
>PMOP01000222.1 GCA_003161495.1 Acidobacteriota bacterium
TTACCCGATGGAAATGGACAATTTTGCCGCCTTGCCGGTATCCACCTTCGATCACTGGTGGATGAAACAGCTCGGCTTCAAAGCGCGCAATAAAGCCAAGCAGGCAGAGAAAAAAGGAGTAACGCTGCGCGAAGTTCCGTTCGATGACGCGCTCGTGAAGGGAATCTGGGAAATTTATAATGAGTGTCCTGTCCGCCAGGGACGGCCATTCAGCCACTACGGAAAAGACATCGAGACGGTCCGCAAGGAAGAGGCCACGTATCTCGACAGTAGCATTTTCATTGGCGCCTATCTCGGCGATGCGCTGATCGGCTTCATCAAGCTGGTGAAGGACGAAACCGGGATACAGGCCGGCCTGATGAACATCGTGTCCATGATCCAGCATCGGGATAAAGCTCCCACGAACGCGTTGGTCGCGCAGGCGGTCCGGTCCTGCGCCGAACGGCATATTTCCTATCTCGTATACTCGAACTTCGCCTACGGAAAAAAACAGCCGGACAGCGTGGCGGACTTCAAGGAACGCAATGGGTTCCTGAAAATCGATGTGCCGCGCTACTACGTTCCTCTGACTACGATTGGTTCGGCCGCTTTGCGAATGGGGCTGCACCACCGATTCGCGGATCATCTTCCCGAACCCTGGGTTGCCAAAGTGCGCGAGTTTCGGAACAACTGGTACAGCCGCAAATTCCAATCCGCAACGGAAGCGTCGTAGGGACGACAACTGCATGCCCGGAATTGTTGGTCTAATTACGAAAAAGCCGCGAGAACGGGTTGAGCCGGAGCTGCTGCGAATGCTTGCAGCCATTCGACATGAATCTTTCTATGAAACCGGCACTTGGGCCGATGAGGGATTGGGAGTCTACGTCGGATGGTCTGCGAGGAAAGGATCCTTCTCGGATGGCATGCCGGTTCGGAATGAGCGCGGGGATGTGTCGCTCGTTTTTTCCGGCGAAGAATTTTCCGCGCCTGAAGCCATCACTTGCCTGAAAAAAAAGGGCCACGCATTCGAGGCGGCTGACGCATCCTATCTCGTTCATCTCGCCGAAGAAAATCCCAACTTCCCCGCGAGCCTGAACGGACGATTTCAAGGATTGCTGGCCGATCGGAAGCAGGGAACAACGACACTCTTCAACGACCGGTACGGCATGCACCGGATTTATTATCACGAATCCAAGGACGGTTTTTATTTCGCTGCGGAAGCCAAAGCGATCCTGGCAGTCCGCACGGAGCTTCGCAGGACGGACGCTCGGGGCTTGGGCGAGCTGATTACATGCGGCTGCGTGCTGGAAAATCGTACGATCTTTGACGGTATCCACATCCTTCCGCCAGCTTCATCCTGGGTATTTCGCAATGGCACATTGGAGAAGAAGGCCAGTTATTTCCAGCCTCAGGAGTGGGAACAACAGGAGCAGCTGGATCCCGAAACGTACTATCAAGAATTGCGAGAAGTTTTCCAGAAAACTCTGCCGTGCTACTTCGCAGGCTCGGAAAAAATTGGAGTATCGCTAACGGGCGGCCTGGATAGCCGGATGATTATGGCCTGGCACAAATCTCCGCCGGGTTCGTTGGCCTGTTATTCGTTCGGAGGAAGCTATCGTGACTGCCAGGATGTTGTTATTGCGCGCAAAGTAGCGAAGGCGTGCGGCCAAACGCACCAGGTCATCCCTGTCGCGGAAGAATTTCTCGCCGCGTTTCCTCATTACGCGGAGCGAACTGTCTATCTGACCGACGGATGCGTGGACACCTCGCACTCTCCTGATTTGTTTGTAAACGAAAGGGCGCGCCAAATCGCCCCCGCCCGGATGACCGGAAACTATGGAGGCGAAGTGTTGCGCCGGGTTCGGGCATTCAAGCCGGGCTCGCCAACCGCGGGACTTTTTCGACCCGATCTGGACCCATATTTCGGACAAGCTAAAACAACGTACGACGAAATCATAAATACCCACCCGCTCACCTTCGCGGTTTTCCGGCAAGCGCCGTGGCACCATTACGGGCTACTTTCGCTGGAGCAGACTCAACTCGCATTGCGCTCGCCGTTTCTAGACAATGGTTTGGTCAAGAAAGTTTTTCAGGTGCCGGATTCCGCCTGCCGCGACAATCAAGTTTCATTGCGGCTGATCGAGGATGGCAACCCGGCGCTCAATAAAATCCGCACGGACCGCGGCCTGGCCGGAAACCATAACGCGCTCGTTTCCGCCTGGAACCGCGCATATTTCGAGTTCACCTATAAAGCCGAGTATGCGTATGATTACGGTATGCCCCAGTGGGTAGCCAAGGTGGATCACTTGCTTTCGCCGTTGCATCTGGAGCGCCTTTTTCTTGGGAGGCAAAAGTTTTATCACTTTCGAGTCTGGTATCGCGATCGACTCTCCGCGTACGTCAAGGGAATATTGCTCGATCGGCGCACGCTGTCTCGCCCGTACCTGAATGCGAAAAAAGTTGAGGAAGTGGTGCGTGGCCATCTTCAAGGCGACAGGAATTATACGACCGAGATTCACAAACTGCTGACACTGGAACACACGCACCGTCTTTTCGTGGACGCCATATGATTTCGCAAATCCAATTCGATCAATACGCGGCAGGTCGATAAATGCCTCCAGCAATCGCTTCCGCCATATTCGCCGTCGGTATCTTCGGTCTTTTCATACTTGATCGAGACCGCGAAGCCAAGACTTCCAAAGCCCTTTGGATTCCAGTCCTGTGGCTGTTGATCAACGGGTCGCGACCGGTATCCATGTGGCTGCAACTGTCGACCCCGATGGACACACCCGATCAATACCTGGACGGCAGCCCGTTTGATCGAGTCGTATATTTGGTGTTGTTGATCGCCGGCTTGATTGTGCTGGTTCGGAGGGGGCGGAAGGTCGGAACGCTCTTGCGCGCGAACGCCCCAATCATTATTTTTTTTCTCTTCTGCTTCGCGAGCATCTTCTGGTCTGACTATACGTTTGTCGCATTCAAGAGGTGGTCCAAGGCCATCGGCGACGTCGTGATGGTCTTGATTGTATTTACAGACCTCGACCCGGAAGCGGCACTAAAGCGGCTGCTGACGCGCGTTGCGTACGTGTTGTTGCCGATGTCTGTCCTGTTCATTAAATATTACCCGGAGCTTGGGCGCAGTTTCAATCAATGGACTTGGACCAATATGTACAGCGGCGTCTCCACGACCAAGAACGGACTCGGGACAATCTGTTTGATTTTCGGTTTGCTCCCCGTATGGCGTTTTTTCGCGGTATACCGTGACAAAGAAGATACGCACAGGATGCGGAAACTGACGGCCTACACGGCCGTAATCGCGATGGTTCTTTGGCTCTTCTGGACCGCAAATTCGATGACCTCCTTTGCCTGCTTCGTCATGGCTTCCGGCCTGATCATGGCGACGAATCTTCGTGGATTTGACGGAAAACCCTGGGTCGCCCACTTCATCATAGCGATGATGATTTCGCTTTCCTTGTTTGCTCTGTTCTTTGATTCGGGAGGGAATCTGGTCGGAACCCTGGGCCGAGACACGACCATGACCGGCCGCACAGGGATCTGGAAAGCGGTGTTGTCCGTGAGTGGTAACCCTTGGTATGGAACCGGCTTCGAGAGCTTTTGGCTTGGGGAACGGCTGCAGAGGGTTTGGGACATGACCGAAAAGGGCATTCAGGAGGCTCACGACGGTTATCTGGAGGTTTACCTCAACCTCGGGTGGATAGGCGTCGGTCTGTTGGCTCTTCTCATTGCAACGGGATACCGGAACGTTATGGCTGTGTTTCGCCGGGACCCGAACGCGGGACGAATCAGGCTGGCATTTTTCGCCGTTGTCGTAGTCTACAATTTTACCGAGGCAGGCTTTAGAATGATGGGCCCGGTATGGATTGCCTTCCTGCTGGCGACCATGGCAATTCCGATTGCCCCTGTTTCAGAGGATTCGCCGCCGCCCGAGCCTGTTTTCGCCGATACCGTCGTTAAAGCCAAGCCGCAGGTTGAATATGCGGCTTCCGGCCGCTTCCGTAAGGAACCTGTTTGAAACCATTCGATGAAAGTGGCGCGTTCCGGCCTGTTGCCAATGAAAGCGAATTGCGCGGCCTTGCCGTACGTGGTGCCGGCGCAACCCTTCTTTCGGGCGGCATGGGCGTGGCGGTACAAATTATCGCCACCATAACCCTGGCCCGCCTACTGACTCCTTCCGATTTTGGCGTTGTGGCCATGGTGACGACGTTCAGCTTGCTGCTCTCGAATTTCGGCACAAACGGGTTCACGGAAGCCATACTTCAATTCGATGAAGTGAATCACGCTCTGGTCAGCAACATTTTCTGGATCAATTTCGGCGCGGGGATACTTCTCACGGCTGCGTTCGCCGGAGCGGGAACGTTGTTGGCGCAGTTCTACCATGATCCGCGCGTGGCAAATGTAGCTGTTGGCACGTCGCTGGGAATCCTGATCAGCAGCACGTCGGTCGAGCACCAGGCTCTGCTCAAACGTGCCATGTGTTTTTCCGCACTTTCCGTAAACGACTTTGTATCTCGAACTGTTTCTGTGATTGTTTCGATCCTGCTGGCATGGGTGGGTTGGAGATATTGGGCGCTCGTTGCCGGCGTCGTGGCGGTGCCGGTCAGCTCATCCATTGGGGCATGGATTCTTTGCAGATGGACCCCGGGATTGCCGCGGCGTGCAGCCAACACGGGGCCGATGGTGCGGTTCGCCATGCATGTGTATGGGCGCTTCACAGTCAACTATTTTTCGCGGAACACCGACAACCTCCTGGTGGGCTGGCGATTCAACGCCGCATCCCTGGGGTTCTACAAAAAGGCATATGATTTGTTCGCGCTCTCAACCAGTCTGCTCGTATCACCGCTCTCGAATGTCGCGGTTGCCGCTCTGAGCCGGTTTGATCCACGCTCCACTCAGTTCCGAAGGTACTTCCTGAACGCTCTCGCAGTCATGGCGTTTGTCGGCATGGGCCTTGGCGTAAACCTCACGCTGGTGGGAAAAGATGTGATTCGGCTGCTGCTCGGATATAAATGGGAGGAGTCCGGGCGAATCTTCATGTTCTTCGGGCCGGGCATCGGGATCATGATGCTGTACTTCACTCACGGCTGGATTCATCTCTCCATCGGAAGAGCGGACCGGTGGATTCGCTGGGGAATTGTGGAGTTTGTTTGTACCTTTTTGATGTTTCTGGTGGGATTGCACTGGGGTCCATCGGGGGTTGCTGTCGCATGGACCGTATCGTTCTGGATTCTGACGCTCCCCTCGCTTTGGTACGCGGGGAGGCCTGTGCAATTCGGAGTCGCCCCAATGCTTGCGGCTGTGTGGAAGTTTGTGCTTGCATCCGCTGTGGCCGGCGGCGCCACGGCATTCATCATCTTGAAAATCCCCAGTGTCTTCTCGGGCCCTAGCAGAATTGAGGCCGTTGTCCGAATCGGTATGAGTTCCATAATTTTCGTAACTCTCTATGTCGGAGCGGTGGTTGTATTGTATGGAGGATTCACGCCGCTCTATCAGCTCGCCAGGCTCCTGCGGGAAATGTCCCCCCTGGGAAGGCTTTCAAAGCCATCCTCGGTATCCGAGATGGCTTGTGCCACGGCCTCGGGCGAAGCGTTTCCGACATCAACGGGAAGGGAACCTCATTAATGCGATGGAATTGGAGGGTACAATAAGATTTGCTGGCCGGGCCACCGAAGAGGAGGCTTTATGTCCTTAATGGAGAAGGCACGTAACGCCTTTCGCGCTTTCCTTCAGATTCATGGAACCAGGAGAATTAAGAAATACGTTTGGGACACTGAATTCACACGAGGTGAGTGGAACAATCTCCAAGATACGCCCGACGATTGCGTGTACTCCTACATCGGGAAATATTCCAGCAAAGGAAATATCCTGGATCTCGGGTGCGGTTCAGGGAATACGGGAAGCGAACTGGATGTTGCCGCATACCAAGACTACACGGGGGTTGATATTTCGGATGTTGCTGTCAGTAAGGCGAAGACGAGGGCGGAATTAAACGGTCGAACTGATAAAAACCATTATTCCCAGTCAGACATTTTTAGTTACGTGCCCACTCAGCAATTCGACGTCATTCTGTTGAGGGATTGTATCTACTATATCCCCCTCGCAAAGGTCGCAGCGATGCTGGATCGATATTCAAATTATTTAAAGGAAGGTGGCGTATTTATCGTCAGAATATGGAGCGTAAGCGACAAGTACAAAGCGTTTGTAGACATTATCGAGAGCTTTTGTGACATCGTGGAAAAATATTCTTATGGCCAACCGGAAATGATGGTTATTATCTTTCGGCAGAGAAGGAACCATCTGCCCTCAGCCCGATGAAAATCGCTTACCTGATTCTTGCACATCAAAATCCGCGGCTTCTTCAGAGAGTGATCAAAACTCTTTCGTCGGAAAATTGCGCATTTTTCATTCACATCGATCGAAAAAGCAGTATGGAGCAATTTTCCGGTATTGCAGGCAAACATATTTTCTTCAGCACGGAACGCCTGCCTGTCTATTGGGGGGAATTTTCTCAAGTAGAGGCGGCACTCCTTCTCGTCCAGCAGGCACTCGCCAGTCAACAACATTTCGATTACTTCATTCTCATGCAAGGGAGCGATTATCCGCTGAGAAGCGAGACCTACATACACAATTTCTTGGAACAGAATCGCGGTCTGGAATTCATGGACCTGGTGAAGATGCCGGCGCCGGGGAAACCACTATCCAGAATCAACACGGTGCGTTATCCATCCAATCAGCCGATCCGTCGTTTCGCTGCGAGAGTTCTGGCAAAACTGGGTCTGGCGCAACGAGACCATAGGAAATATCTGGGCGGCTTAGAACCCTTCTCTGGTGGGGCCTGCTGGGCATTGTCGAGGGAGGCATGCCAGTATGTGTTGGAGTTCATGGATCGTAATCCGCATGTGGGGAATTTTTTTCAAAATACACCCGCGGCCGACGAGGCTCTCTTTCACACCATCCTGGGCAATTCGGCATTTGGATCCCGAATCCGGAAAAATCTGGTCTATGCGGATTGGTCCGCCGAGGGGTCTCATCCTGAGATAATTACTCAACAACAAGTAGATCATTTCGGTATGCAGGAAAAAGTATGGCTAGACGACGTTTACGGTTCCGGCGAGGCACTGTTTGCCCGAAAATTCTGCGATGACAATCTTGCCCTGCTGGAACAAATTGACGAAATGATATTGCGAAAGGAGAAGCACTAACCATGCAGCGCTTCTCCTCAAAGATTGCTCGAGCGGATCAAGCAGCAGCCCTTCGCATACTTCACTCGGGGATGCTCAGTTAATCGTAATCGTGATGCCCGTCGGGGGCGCGGGTGGACCGTTCGAGTTTGAGGAACTTGACCCGTAATAGCAAACACTAGGGTCAAACAGCTTGATCCCGTTGCCGTCCCTTGCCGTGCTGTCGTAGCAAACTTCGGCGGGGATCGAGTAGACGTGCCCGTCCAAAGCAGAACCGTCTACTGTTCCACCAGTTACATCCGGCCCCATGGCGGGCCAGGGTGTGTTGCCAAACCAACTCGGCTTCGAGGTTCGATAAAAAGAAGCGGGCAGGGCTTGGGTTGTGCCGGAATTCCAGATTACTGATTTGCTGGCGATGTCGAAGTTACCATGCTGAAAAATACTTCCGGCAGCCTTGCCGATCCAATATCCGGCAGAGTTTGATGGTCCACCCGGCCAACTCGCCACAATGGCACCGCTTGAATCTCCGCCTGTGTCAAATCCGACGCTCGTGCCGTAGAACCAATATTCGTAATTCCTAGTACCCGGGGCGACGACAGTGGAGGTAAACGGACCTGCGCCGGTGTTATACCGCCCGGATGATGCCCCTGTGAGGGCATCCGCGGAACCCAGAACATTTCCAACGGAATTGGCGTTCGTATGCGGGAAAGAATCCGTGATCCCAAACATTTGTTGGGTCGCGAGCTGCGTGCTCGACCAGTTGACCGGGTTGCGCCCCGCCGACATTGGCGCTGCCAGCGTGTCTGTGGCCCTGAATTGATTCCGAAATATGGTGTTGTTTGAACCGGATCCCCAAAAACTATCCATCGTAATGTTGTTCGCGACGTTGCCCTCGAACAGATTGAACTGGGGATGAGCTCCGTGCATTCCGATTGACGCCAGGATGGCCATCACGCCGCTTGCATCAAAATTTCCATAACTGTAATTGTAGGCGATCACGTTGCCGGCTGCGCCCCAGCTGATCATAATGCCCACGTGCAGCCTTTCCAGAATGTTGTTCTCGATCAGTGTTCCCGATGTTTTATCCAAAAGCGAGACGTCCGAATCGGCAGTGCCCGGAGAGTGGATGTAGGCATTTGAAAAATAATTGTCGCGAATCTCGTCGTGATATCCCCAGTAAACATCGACGTGGTCGCCATCCGTGTAGTTATCAAAGACCTCTTTGATCCAGCAATAGGCGCATCCGCCTAAGTTAAAGGTCTGCGCGTAGCCCGTGCCGTTCGCATAGACTTGCAGGCTTTCGACCCCCGCATACTTGGCGCCTGCCTGGAAGTAAGTGGCAAGAGCAGGCGCGGTTCCTGTGGCTACCCCGTAATTTGTGTACAGAGGCGGGGAAAATCGCACAGTGGTTCCAGAGACCCCCGTGACTTCCACGATCTGACCACGCGCGCGCGCGCCGCCATCCGAACTCCCATCACACCAACCGCACACGCCGCTTGGAGTCGTAATCGTGACGTACGCGGGATCGTTCAATTCCGAGATTGCCAGGTAGGTGCCGGTGGAGATCCCCGATGCGCTGGCCACTACGATGCTGCTTGATCCAGCTGTCGCTCCGGAAGTGATATTGGTGGATGTGGCCACAGGACTATAGGGCACGCCTCCGTTTCCCATTTGTATGACGGCACCGCTTCTTCCAGTCGCGTTGAGGATGGTTTGAAGAGTTCCAGCTCCGCGCAGCGTGCAGTTGCTGGGCACAGAAAGAGTCCCGGTAATGTTATAGGTACCTGCGGCGAGTAACACTACATCGCCGCTTGGGCAGGATGCCAGCGCGGCGTTCAATTGTGCGAGGGTAGCCTTGGCTCCGGCGGAGGTCGCTGTGGCACAGGCTGTTGTCGCGCAGACCGTCGACCTGTTGGGGATTCCGCCAGGCACGCCCGCCTTCGACCAGTCAATTGCCCGAGCAGGGTTCAAAATCCCTGACCAAGCCTGGGCGTGCGAAACGCTTGGAATCATCAGAGCAAAAAATATGGATAAGAGAAGCAACTGTTTGCGATTCATAGTTTTATAGTGCCTCAGTACGTCGGGCACAGATTCCTTTGGGTTTTTGGACCCCTGAACATTATAGTACTTGAAATTCAGCGCCGCTCTCTCGCATTGCTAGACTAGCCCCCGACTTCCGAGGGGTGCTACTGGCTCAGCGTACAGATAACGAACAGTACTGTGACCTGTACTCAGCCCACAAGCGGGCGCATCTAGGGCTGGATGAATAACCGGAGGCAACGCAACCGCCAGGCCCGTTCGCGGAGCAGACGGGCACAGTTCAGCCCTTCACGCGATATATCGGCAGAACGCGACTGGTCCAACAGTTTCACCCACACTCTTTCACACTCACCTCTGGTCACAATGGAACTGAGGCTTGGGCGGCAACTGATCAACAATACCCCTGTTTGATCCGGGCACAGGAGCTTTATTGCAGGTTTGGCGCGCAACTGCCAGTGACGGCGCACATTAAGGCAGCCATGAGACGATGTGTCGTATTCTGCACTAGAGTGGACGGCCGCCGATTTCCGGGCATACTTCAAAAAGGAACGAGATTTGGTCACGGCGAAAGGCCATTCAGGCCTCGAATCGGGCACCTGCCGACTATTTTCTCAAGCTGTAAAATTTTTGCCAAGGCAGCCAAGCGCGGTCCTGTGGGCGAAGAGTAAGAAAACTTTCATTTTAGTACGGGTGCGTGAACTGACTTTACCAATCCGCTGACTTGGCACCCCATTTTCCCATCAGCTCTACCTGGTGCAATGGCCCTCAACCGTTGAATTTGATGGGGAAAACGCTGTTTCCATGTGTTTCAATATCCGTCCACTTCATCGAATGCCGGCCTTATGAGTGGGACAACCAATATTTAAAGCAATCCTTCCAACGAAGCGTTTGGAATTGCGCGCCTTGGAATTTAGCATTTAGCGCGGCCATAACGGTCGACCCCAGGGAGGAAACCTCCGCGAAATGCAGGTCTTCGCGGATGGGCAAAAGCCGTTTCTCATTTGGTATTCAATATTTACCGTTAAAATCGATACGGATTCCCTAAAGTTTTTATAAATGGATGAGGACCGTAGTCACTGGTTGTGCGCGATGTGCGGAACTGGTAAGACAGTAGTTGAAGATTCGTCGACATGCGTGAATTTATCGGGGGATACGAAGTTGAAGCATTGCATCATCGGAATATTTAACTTCCGCGGCGCGATCTGGTTGAATTCAGTGCATAAACCTGCCAATACTCCTCCGGGACATTGCTGATGAAAGCGTGCATGCTTGCCTACACGTTTTATGAGCAAGACAATCGTGTTCGCAGATATGCGGAAACCCTTGCGAAACGAGGGGATCGTGTCGACGTTGTGGCACTGCGTATGGAGGGACAGTCCTCGGAGGAAATTGTCGGCGGCGTCCACGTGTATCGAATCCAGAGACGCGTCGTCAATGAAAAAGGAAAATTCACGTATCTCGGGAGACTTCTTTTATTTTTCCTGCGATCGTTCTTTTTCCTGGCCTGGAAACAATCGCAAGAACGCTACGATCTGATTCACGTCCACTCCGTTCCCGATTTCGAGGTCTTTGCCGCTCTGGCGCCGAAACTCATGGGAGCGAAAGTCATTCTGGACATTCATGACCTGGTGCCCGAGTTTTACCTCAGCAAATTCAATGCCTCCTCGGATTCGCTGACTTTTAAATTACTTGTCGGCGTGGAGCGAATGTCGGCCTCCTTTGCCGACCACGTCATCGCGGCGAACCATATCTGGCTGAAACGTCTTCACGAAAGGTCCGTCAGGAGCGCGGATTGCACAGTCATCCTGAATTTTCCCGACACCGATATTTTTCACCTGCGCGG
>PMOP01000314.1 GCA_003161495.1 Acidobacteriota bacterium
GCGCTGGACCTCAAGGGAATCGCGTGTTCCACCGGCGCGGCGTGCTCATCGGGAGCCGTGGAGCCGTCGCATGTGCTGATGGCGCTCGGTCTCGCTCCAGAGGATGCGCGCGCGACGCTGCGCCTCAGCCTGGGCCATCAGACGACCGACGAAGAAATTGACTTCGCGCTCGAAACGATTCCCCCCGTGATCGAGCGGCTCCGCCAGCTTTCCCCCACCTATAAGAAGCCTGCAATCGCGTGATTTGACGCTATAATAACGGGCGGGGGCTCCACTTGGAGCCCTCCGGAATAAAGATGGAATTGAATCCCAATCAGAGCCCGATGACAGCCGTCGCGATGAGCGGCGGCGTGGACAGCTCCGCGGTTGCCGCGATCCTTAAGGAGCAAGGTTTCCCCGTTGTCGGCTTGACGATGCAGCTGTGGAACCAGCGCCGCCTGCCGGAGCTCGACCACGACGGCGCGCGCGGCCAGCGCTGCTGCTCGCTCGATGACGTCTACGATGCCAAGCGCGTGGCGCAACACCTCGGCATGCCTCACTACGTCGTGAATTACGAACAACGATTTGAAGAAACCGTGGTGCAGCCGTTTGTAGAAGAATATCTTTCGGGCCGCACCCCGGTTCCCTGCACGATGTGCAACAATCACGTGAAATTCGATCCGTTGCTCGTGACCTCGCGCCAGATCGGCGCCGACCGGCTGGCCACTGGCCACTACGCCCGGATTCGCCGCAACGAAATCACGGGGCGCTATGAATTATTGCGCGCCAAGGACAGTTCCAAAGACCAGACTTATTTTCTGTTCGGCCTCAAGCAGGAACAAATGTCGCGCACGGATTTTCCTCTAGGCGAACTCGACAAGAGCGCCGTGCGTGAGATCGCGCGACGTGCCGCGCTTCCGGTGGCGGAGAAACCCGAAAGTCAGGAAATTTGTTTCGTGCCGTCAGGCAATTACGTCAAGTTCATTTCGGCGTACCTCGGCGAACGCGGCGAATCGTTGCCGGAGACCGAAGGCGAACTCGTCACAACGAGCGGGGAAGTGATTGGCCGCCACCGCGGCGTCCACAATTACACGGTAGGGCAGCGCAAAGGATTGGGCATCGCGGCGGGAAGGCCGCTGTACGTGGTAGAACTGGATCACGCTGCCAATCGTGTTGTAGTCGGCGATGATTCCGACTTGCGCACGAGCGTCTGCGAAATACGCGACGTGAATTGGATTTCGTTTGCAGTTTTGGAAGCGCCCGTGCGCACAACGATAAAAATTCGGCATCGTCACGAGCCGGCAGCTGCCACGGTCGAGCCCATCGATGCAACGTCCGCGCGCGTAATCTTCGACGAGCCGCAGCGCGCCATCACGCCAGGCCAAGCCGCAGTCTGCTATTCGGGTGAAGTAGTTCTAGGTGGAGGCTGGATCCGGTAGCGCCGGCGTCCCGCCGGCGGTTTTGCGCCGCTACATGATTGCAAAAAAATGCCGGCGAGACGCCGGCGCTACAACTCAATCGCTGGATTCACTTTCAGAAATAAACACCGAGGAATTCTTAACGCGGTTTTGAGCTAAATAAACATTCCTTCATCTTGCTGTTCCGCCGAAGTCTCCACAGTGTCAACAGGCCCGCGCCTCTGCCGCACGTTCCTGAAAAAATCAATCCCCGCCTGAACCCCGCGAATCATGGCAGTGGCCTTGACCACTGGTCCCCACACCGTCTGCCGCAGATGCGATCCCGCTTCTTCCACCGCTTCCATCGCGCCAGTCAAAATATGATCGACGTGGATTAACTGCATACGCAGCCGCTCGAGGGCTTCGCTGAGAATGCGATCGAGCCTCTGCGCTTCGCCGCGCGCCATCCGCGTAATTTCGGATGCGTCCGCGACAATGTCGGCGATGCGTGGAGAAACGTCGTCGACCAGGATTTGAACTCGCAGAATAAGAGGCGATACTGTGGTATGAAAGTCCGCCAGCGCCTTCTCAAATCGCGCAGCCGTGCGCCGAATCTGGATGAACATCGCAACCAGAATGGCCGCCTGCAGAATAATCGCAAGCGAGGTCACTACCACGAAGAAGGGCATCCACTGTTCCATTTGTTCGCCTCGTCGCGATTATTGTGCCTTGGCTTTTTCCCGCTGATAGGCGTCGCGGCCGGCATCGACTGCCGCTGAAAGGTTTTCCTTCTGCCGAACGGCAACGGTCTTGCCACGTTCGAGGATGTCCTCGGCGCGTTCGCGCAACTCACGCGCTTTGCGCTGGGCGTAATCGCGGCCTTCATCGGCCTTTTGCGACAGGAATTCGCGCGTTTCCTCGCCCGATTTCGGCGCGAACAGAATTCCCACCAGCGCGCCAATTCCAAGCCCGACCAGGAAGAAGCTTACTTTGGATCCCACATTGTTATTATTTTCCGACATGGCGTACTCCCTTCAGGTCTCGAAAGTAGCACAGCGTTCCGCTAGAAGCAATCGGGAGAACTACTGCTTGGGCGCCGCGGCGTCCTGTATCCCGGCCAGATGCGCCGAAACGCGCTCGGCAAGGCCCCTGGGAACGACCTTGGCGATCTGTTCGACGCTGGCCGAGCGCAGTTGCGCGACGCTTCCAAAATTCCGCAGCAATTTTTGAGCGATGCGCGGACCGACTCCGGGAATATTTTCGAGCCCCGTTTGAATGGTGCGTTTGCTGCGCCGCTGCCGGTGAAAGCCCACTGCAAAGCGGTGCGTTTCATCGCGAATTTGTTGGATCAAATGAAGGATCGGGGAATGATGCTCCAGCCGGATCGGCTGATCTTCCTGGCCCAGAACGTAAATAATCTCTTCCTGTTTCGCAATGCTGGCCACCGGTTGGTTGATGACTTCGAGTTTTTCGAGCGCCGCGCCGGCCGCATGAAGCTGGCCGATTCCGCCATCGATCAGGATCAGCCCCGGAAAAGGTTTCTTTTCATCCTGCAATCGCTTGTAGCGCCGCTCCACGGTTTCTTTCATGCTGGCGAAATCGTCGTTTCCCCATTCGCCGCGAATAATGAATTTCCGGTAATCCGATTTTTTCATGCGCCCGTCTTCCCACACCACCATCGATGCCACCGTGTCCGAGCCCTGCAAATGCGAGATATCGAAGCTCTCGATTCGCCGCGGAGGTTCCGGCAGATTGAGCGCCTGTTCCAGCGCATCGACGATGGCCTTCGAGGTGGGTTTCAATACGCGAAAACGCTGCTCAAAGGAGTGGCGCGCGTTTTTCTC
>PMOP01000265.1 GCA_003161495.1 Acidobacteriota bacterium
GCGGAATTATTATTGGCCCACGGCTATGAAGTACATGGTGTGATTCGGCGTGCAAGCACATTCAACACTCAGCGTATCGATCACATTTATCAGGACCCAAACGAGGAAAATGCGCGGCTTCGTTTGCACTATGGAGATTTGGCCAGCTCCGAGTGGATCCTCGATCTGGTTTACCGATTGGCACCGGATGAAATTTACAATCTCGCCGCTCAGAGCCATGTCAAGGTGAGCTTTGAGATGCCAGATTACACCGGCGAGGTCACCGGACTTGGTACGACGAAGATCCTCGAGGCAATTCGCCGCAGTGGAATCAAAACCAAGTTTTATCAAGCATCCAGTTCAGAGATGTTTGGTGGGGCCCCAGCCCCGCAGGATGAAAACACGCCATTCCAACCGCGTAGTCCCTATGCGGCTGCCAAAGTCTACAGTTATTGGATCACGCGGACTTATCGAGAGGGCTATGGCTTATTTGCTGCTAATGGCATCCTGTTTAACCATGAGAGCCCGCGTCGAGGAGAAACATTCGTCACCCGGAAGATCACCAGGGGCATCGCCGCCATCGCCGCGGGCCGCACCCAATTCCTATACCTCGGAAATCTGGAGGCACAAAGGGATTGGGGTTACGCCCCTGAATATATGGAGGCAGCATGGAACATCTTGCAACAAGAGGTTCCCGATGATTTTGTAATCGGGACAGGTGAAGCTCATTCAGTTCGTGAATTTGTAGAAGAAGCGTTCGCGTACGCGGGGCTAGACTGGAAAGAGCACGTTAAGGTCTCCGATCGTTACCTCCGTCCTCTCGAGGTTCATCGATTACTGGCCAATGCGTCGAAAGCGAAGAAAGAGTTGCAGTGGCAGCCACGGATACACTTCACTGACCTGGTGGCCATTATGGTGGACGCGGACATGGAAGCCCTGGGATTGCAGCCGCCTGGCAAAGGAAAGGTCATCCTTCGAGAGAAATTAGGCCATTGGCACCAGTGGCATAACTCAGTCAGCAAAGTGATTCTCGCACCGGCTGGCCGGGCCTCAGAGTGATTGGGAGATGACCTTCTGGGGAAGCAAGCGCGTAGTCGTGACGGGTGGGAACGGATTTCTCGGTTCGTTCGTCGCGGAGAAACTTCGCCAACGCGATTGTCAGCAACTCTTCTTACCACGAAGTGCAAACTATGACTTGCGCGCAGAGAGCGACGTCGCGCGTCTATTCAGAGACGCGCGTCCCGACATTTTTATTCATCTCGCGGCAGTTGTGGGCGGGATCGGCGCAAACCGCGAACACCCCGGCCGTTTTTTCTATGAGAACGCCATCATGGGAATTCAGGCAATCGAGCAGGCGCGGCGTTGCGGAATCGAAAAGTTCGTTTGCGTGGGAACGGTCTGCTCCTATCCCAAGTTCACTCCGGTGCCGTTTCGTGAAGAAGCCCTTTGGGACGGATATCCGGAAGAAACGAATGCCCCATATGGGCTGGCAAAAAAAATGCTGCTGGCGCAATTGCAGTCCTATCGTCAGGAATACGGTACAAGCGGCATCTATCTGCTACCCGTCAATCTGTACGGCCCGCGCGATAATTTTGATTTGAACAGTTCACACGTAATTCCGGCACTGATTCGCAAATGCTTCGAGGCGCGACAGTCCGGCTCACCCCGAATCATCGTTTGGGGAACAGGGACTCCCACGAGAGAATTTCTTTATGCCGAGGATGCCGCAGAGGCGATCATCCTTGCCGCGGAGCGCTACAATGGTCCGGATCCGGTCAACCTTGGGTCTGGCAACGAGATCAGCATCCGTGAACTGGTGGATCTTGTCGCCGAGTTGGTGGGCTTCAAGGGCAAGGTTGAATGGGATACCTCTATGCCAGACGGTCAGCCGAGACGTTGCTTGGACACTTCGCGCGCCCTGCGGGAATTTGGCTGGCAGGCTCAAGTTCCATTTCGCGTAGGACTTGAACGGACGATCGCCTGGTTTCTAGAAAACATTGAACAAAAGACGGGATTGGGAATAACCTGAAACGAAACGATTCTATTGACCTCTTTCACCTTGTCGAACTTTTTCCGAGAACATATCGGCAATATCCATCGGAATTCGATCCGGAACCGGCAACTTATGCAGGCAAATTCCGATCTGACTCGGAGTTTTTTCGGTTTTATTTTCTAGGTCTATCGAATTCACGGACAGCTGAACGAAGGAAGAGGATCCCTCACATCATTGGAGAGCCAACTGCGACCAGGCTGGGGTGGGCAATTGGACATCTGGGTTGAGACAGAGCGGAGACCTTCGATGGTGGATAGGACAAGGTTTTTGACTCGCGGATCACGCGTAACAGACCAGTGGCCTGCATCCTTTACTAAAATGTTTTCGACCAATTTTGTTTGTCGGGGGTTCTCCAGCTTTATGGTTTTGGTGGTTAGAAGGAACATGGCGTCGTTTGCGTGAAAAATCGCGGCGGCATTTATGTTCCTTGGGGCCGTGTGATCGGTAATGCCAACGCTGTCGATTTGCACGCATAGCTCAACGGGGATTCCCTTGCGTTTCAAATTGCGCGCCACGCTGAGAACCGCCCAGCCTCCGAGGCTGTGGCCGACCAGGATCACCTTAGGCGCTCTGGCCAGATCATCCGCNNGATTGTTCGAGGTCTCAAGGCCACCGACCATGCCCAGATAAACAACCTTGCAGGTCACTTCGCGATTTTCCTCTACTGGAATCCTGGTTTGCGGCGGAAACAAGGCATTGGGAGTTTGCGTGGATTGGCCTGCGGCAGTCTGCAAACCTAGCGCAAGGAGCGATAATCCCACCGCGATACAATTCAAACCGCGCCGTAAATAGAGACTGCGACTCTGAATCATGCGCCTGGCGGCATTCCGAGGCTTCTGCGCTCTTGTCAGGAGTGTACGCCTTTTTCCGGTCCCGGCACTCGCCGGAACCGTAAAATATTGAAATCTCTGTCTATCCCATTTATTTCTAAGACGTCTCAAGAATGTGCCGAACGGATGGCATGCCAAAATTTGCTTGCGATCCCATGAGAAGTGATGTGGTTGGCTGATGATCCTGGGGATGAAGCGTCGCGTCCATCACTTCCAGTCGATTTTTTACGCCAACGCACTGCATGATCCCATGAACATGATTCTTCACGGTTTGCTCTGAAAGATTAAGAACCGATGCGATTTCCTTATTCGTCAGCCCTTGGCCTATGAGGGGAACAATTTGCTGCTGCCGCCGTGTCAGTCCCAGGTCGAGCTTAACCCGCGCACTCGGAACTCCCCCTTGTTGCCGCGAGAAGGCCTCAAACAGATGCGCGCAAAGCAGGGGAGGGCAGATCGCTTGTCCTTGGGCCACGGCGCATACACCGGAAATGACTTCCGCAGCAGAGGCATCCTTTAATAGGTAGCCGGCGGCCCCGGCGCGCACGCAATCCAAAAATATCGCGGGATCGTCTTCCATATCGATCAGGACAACCTTGATGCTTGGAATATGATTATTTGTTTGGGATATTAAAGCGCTTTCTGACGAACGCGCCGAAACCGAATCGAGGATCAAAACGTCCGCCCCTGAGGCCCCGATCAATGAAAAAGCGTCTGGGACAAAGGGCGAGACGCCGGATACTTTGAAGCCGCCCCTGCGGACGAGGAGCTTGGCAAGAGTCTCGCGCAGCAAACGATTACTCGCCATCAAAAATACAGAAACTGAATTAATAGACACGAGGTGCCTCCCTCAGAAAGCCCCTGCGATTAACAACCGTAACTTAATACCACAAAATTACGCATACAGGCTACCAATTAGCGCTTTAGATACATTAAAAAGTACTAAGAAACTGTACCCTCTGGGCTGAAACACTTCCGATTCTGGATGTCGGGCGCCTTCGCTGTAATTCCCGGTGCGGCCCTATAGAGGTATAATAGGACGCAGGGAAGCACATCGAATGGTTATCAAAACGATAGAAACTAGAACGCCACTTACAGAAATCATTCCCTCCATTTCCTTTGTTAATGGCAGGATTCAGATCGTTCAGGATTCAGGGTTCAATTATCCTGAATATCTTTCTCCTAACCCCCTTATGTAACCACATCATAATACTTAAGGCCAGGAGATAGAGGTAATGGATTTATCTATTCTGCGCATGGGTAATTTTAATCCCGCGAGCCTAGGAATGTGTAGGACACTGGTAGGTACTTCAACCGGTACCAAAGCAGTACTTAAAACAGTACTGCATGCAGTACTAAAATAGACCAAGTGGTTTAACCCTAATCAATTTTGTTTATTTGCTTAGTACTGAAATTCGGCCCTTTTTTGAACCTACCTTTCTTTCCCCGACTACCTTAGTGTGCACGTGGGTTAAACCGACCCGAAGATGGAGCAAAACTCATGACCCAGCACATCCGTGTAGTCGTTGCCAATCGACCTCGATTAATGCGCGAATTGGTCGTCGAAATGATCAGCGAGCAAGCCGACATCGAAATCCTCGCGGAAATTCAGAATGAGGATGAGATTGTCGACGCGGTTAACGAGACTCATCCGGATGTTCTGATCATTGCGCTGAGTGAAACAAATGAGCGACCACCGCTTTGCGACGTCTTGCTTCGCCGCTATCCCGAACTCAAGATTTTGGCTCTGGCGCCGGAGCGAAATAGCAGCATTTTTTATTGGGGTTCGTTTGACATACACGAAAGTTCGGTCGAGGCATCGGAGGCCGGGATTTTGAGCAGTCTTCGTTGCAAGAGCGAGCA
Organism: Acidobacteriota bacterium; assembly: GCA_003161495.1. GTDB lineage: Bacteria > Acidobacteriota > Terriglobia > Acidiferrales > UBA7541 > Palsa-360. The sequence goes on from PMOP01000265.1 coordinate 4,723, forward strand.
GGTTGGAGGTTGAAAATGTTTCTTAGAACAAAAAAGAAAATCGATTTCCGACGAGCCGCGGGGAACCGTTGGCTGATTGTGATCGGAGCACTCTTGACGCTGGTCATGGCGCGAGTATCGGTCGCGGGCGCGCAACAGCGAAATGACAACGACAATGTTAAAAAGACTTCGGACCTGGCGATTCAAAATTTCAGCCGGGTGGCGGCCTCCCCTGCGCAAGTGAAATCCATATTACTGAAGGACTCGGGGCTGATGGTGGAGTTGAAACGCTGGGTAGCAAAAGATGCCACCGACCACGGGCAGATCGTCAGCGATTCAGATCTCACGGATGATGCCATGTTCGAGAGACTGGAATCGGACGTGCAATTCCGATCCGTGGCAACCTTGCTCGTACAACGATATGGGTATCTTATTCCACAAGTAAATCCAGATTCCGAGACGGGCAAGGAGAGAGCGCTGCTCATGCAGGAGCGCACCAAATGGCAGGCGCAGCATCAAGAAGAAGAACTCTCTCTGGCGCGCCAAAAGCCCGCTCCGCAGCAGAATAATGGGGCCTGCGATGTTCAACTTGCTCAAGACATCCAGGATGTTCAGGAAGTTCAGTTCGATAACCAATGTTCCAATCAGCAGCAACTGCCCTCGTCATTGGGAGGCCCTAGACAAGATCTTCAACAAGATCAAAATCCCCCCAGAAATTTCCCGGGAGAGTCACAACCACAGAACTACCCGGGCACGGGTGGAAATTCGCTCATGCGCGCACAGCTCTCGCAAAACGACGGTGATTTCTCCGGCGCAACTTCCCAACTTCCCTTTATTGATCCTTCCTTCGGATCCTCGCAGTCCTTCGGTTCCTTGAACAATGTCAGCGCGAGCGGTTCCGGGTCCCTTCTTTCCAGATTGGGTGATGATCAGTCGGGCGGTTCGTCCAGTTCTCTGTCAGGCCGCGGGAATAACGGATTCGGAAGTCAAGGCGACGGATTGATGGCGGCATTTGGGAGCGGAACCGGAACTGGAATGGGATTAGGAATGCTGAATCCAGCGCAATTATCCGGATTGAGCGAAATGATGGACAGGCAGGGAGGGAATCCCGCGGGATTTCCCGGGAGTTCGCCAACTCCCTCACGGCAGTTTACCGCGCCGGCGTCCCGGCCGTTTTTGCGCCCTGAACCGCCGGAAATGATTCGCAAACAAAATCCCTATGAGGATATTCCATCGCTTTACGATATGTATGTGCAAGCGGTCACGCGGCCCACGACTCCTAAGCGGTTTGGCACGGAAATATTTGAGAATGGAACGCGAGACTCTCAATTGATTCCAATGGATGTTCCAGCCGGACCTGATTACGTAGTCGGGCCAGGGGATGGATTGTCCGTCGATATGTGGGGAAGCGTATCGCAGCGTCTGTACCGCGTTGTGGATCGCGAAGGGCGCGTGAGTTTGCCTGAGGTAGGGCCAATCATGGTGAGCGGAAAGAGCCTCGCCGCGTTGCAACTGAGTTTGCAGCAAATCTTGAGGACTCAGTTTCGGGATGTCTCAGCGGACGTTTCGCTCTCTCGCCTTCGAACCATCCGAATCTATGAAGTAGGGGATGTCTCCAAACCCGGGGCATACGACATTAGTTCGCTTTCGACTCCCTTGAACGCTCTATTTGCTGCCGGCGGGCCAACGCAACGCGGGTCCATGCGCATCCTTAAGCATTATCGGGGAACCCAACTGATCGAAACGGTGGATATTTATGACCTTCTCCTGCATGGAGTGAAAGCGGATCTTGCGCGCCTGGAAAATGGCGATACCGTGCAGGTGCCGCCGATAGGACCGCAAGTCACCGTGGAGGGAATGGTCCGCCGCCCGGCGATTTATGAGTTGCTGGAGGAGAAGACGTTGGCGAGTGTTTTAGAATTGGCGGGCGGACTTCTGCCTGCCGCCACATTGCGGCACATTGAAGTGCAACGCCTTGTGGCTCACGACAAGCAGACGATGTTGAGTGTCGATATTCCAGAAGCGGGAAATGCTGCGGAAGTAACTAAGGCGCTTGAGGCATTCCAAATTCAGGACGGCGATCGAGTGCGCGTCTACCCGATCGCTCCGTATAACCAGGACACCATTTACGTCGAAGGGCATGTTGTGCGGCCCGGCCGATTCTCGTATCGGGAGAATATGCGGGTTACCGACGTAATTTCCTCTTACAAAGATATGTTGCCTGAGCCGGCCACCCAGTATGCGGAAATCATTCGCCTGAATGCGCCGGACTTCCATCCAAGCGTGGAAGGTTTTAATTTGGCCGATGCGCTGAACAATCCCGAGCAATCTCCCATTTTGCACGCAATGGACACGATTCGAATCTTCAGCCGTTTCGATTTCGAGAATCCCCCAACTGTCTCCGTTCTCGGAGAAGTGCGAGCGCCTGGAACTTACCAGACCTCCGGACAAATACATTTAACCGACGCGGTTCATTTGGCTGGAGGACTTACCCCGGATGTGGAAACCGGCGACGCGCAGGTGTTTCGTTACTTGCCGGATGGAAAGTTCAAGATATTCAGCGTGAGCCTGAACCAGGCTCTTGCTGGAGACCCGATCGAGAACATACTTTTGCAGCCGCGCGATCGCCTGCTGATTCACCGCAATTCGGCTGAAGTCGAGCCGGCCAGCGTTTATATTCAGGGCGAAGTGGCCAAGCCGGGCCGTTATCCGCTGACCACCAATATGGGAGTTGCCGAGCTGATTCGAGTAGGTGGCGGGCTCAAACCCAGCGCGGATACGCAGATGGCCGACCTGACCCGATATCAGTATTTGGATCAAACCAAATTGTCAGGCCAGCATGAAGACATCGCGCTGGCAGCGGCAATTAAAGGCGATACCCAGTCAAACCTGCAGCTTCACAACGGAGATGTCCTTACGATCCGTCAATTACCGGGTTGGAACGACCTTGGCGCCAAAATCTCCATCAAAGGCGAAGTGAAACACCCCGGCACCTATGGGATACGCCCCGGAGAGCGACTCAGTTCCGTGCTTGAGCGCGCTGGAGGCTTTGGCCCGGACGCCTATCCGTTTGGCGCAATCCTGCAGCGAGCGCAAGTCCGCGAGCTGGAAGCAAAATCGCAAGATGAAATGATCCTGCGTATCAAAGGTCTTCAGGACGATCTCCAACTGATGCCTGAGGCCGATGCCAGGCAAAAGCAAGCAAAGGAGATGGCTCTGCAGCAATGGCAAGCCACTCTAGAGCAATTAAGCGCCAATCCACCTGGGGGACGAGTGACGATTCGGGTATCTCCCCGAATCAATCAATGGAAGAACACCGGCTCGGATGTGGAAGTCAGGGCCGACGATATGCTTGTGATTCCGAAGCGGCCGAGCTTTGTCATGGTGACCGGAGAAGTGTTCAACCCCACTGCGGTATCGTATCGGCCTGGAAAAAGCGCGAAGTGGTATCTGAGCCAATCCGGAGGACCGACTACACTTGCAAAAAAGAATGCAATCTTCGTAATCCGAGCCGACGGTTCTGTCATTGGCTCAAAAAGCGGCATTTGGGCTGGCCAATCCCTGGGTGCATCGCTGGAACCGGGAGACACAATCGTCGTTCCAGAGAAGGCACTCGGCGGCGGCCCGCAGTGGCAAACCATCCTGGCGACAGCACAAGCTGCCGCTGCGATTTCGAGTACCATATTCATTGCACTTCAGTACTAATGGATGAAAATGTGACATGATTAATAAAACAGGGGGACATTGGCTCACTTTTTGCTTGCTGATGGCTGCTCAAACAATATTCGCAAATTGTTATGCCCAGCCTCAAGAACAGCAGCAAGAAAAGTCGGAACAAGGCACGCCGGCTGAAACGCAAGACGCGAATACCAAAGTTGATCAATCGGGGCAGCAACCGGGCCAAGGGCAGACCGAAACCGGTCAATATACTGAAACGACGCTGGGGATATCTCTTTTGAAGAACATAGTTCTTGATGAGAAGGCTATCTGGACGAGTCCAGCGCACTTGCGTCTTGCGGACGCCGATTGGATCATCCCGTTCGCGAGCATAGCTGCTGTCTCCCTGGCGTCAGATACCCATGTTTCGCAAGGCCTGACCGGATCGCCGACATTCATCAGTAGATCGAGTACATTTTCCAATTACGCTCTCGGCGCACTGGGCGGCGTCACCGGGGGAATGTATCTCCTGGGAAAAATGACGCATGATGACCACAAGCAGGAGGCCGCGTTATTAAGCGGTGAGGCTGCCGTAGACGCCGTGGGCGTTACGACAGTTCTCCAGTATGCGTTCGGGCGCCAGCGGCCGTTAGACGGGACCGGGCAGGGATATTTCTGGCACGGTGGGACCTCGTTCCCGTCGGATCACTCCACGGCGGCCTGGGCTGTGGCCAGCGTGATGACGCACGAATACCCGGGCACATGGTCAAAACTATTTTTCTATGGATTGGCTTCAGCCATCAGCCTCACTCGAGTAACGGGCAAAGACCATTTTCCCACGGATGTGCTGGTCGGCGGCGCCATCGGCTGGTTCACAGGGCAACACGTGTTTCGCGCCCATCACAATCCGGATCTAGGGGGAAGCAGTTGGGAAACATTTGCGGAGTCGCGCGATGAGAATGGCGGCCGGAATTTTGCGAATACCGGATCGCCCTATGTTCCTCTGGATAGCTGGATTTACCCGCAGATGGACCGGCTCATCGCCCTGGGTTACATCGAATCCGCCTTTCAAGATGTGCGTCCCATGACCCGCATGGAGTGCGCCATGCTGGTACAAGAGGCCGGCGAAAACATCGCGGCCGCGGAGCCGGTTCGTGGAGAAGCCGATCAAATTTACGCGACGCTGGAGAAAGAGTTTCAAAAAGAGTTCGCCGTTTTAGACGGAAAAGGCAAAGAACAGTCGGTTCAATTGGAATCGGTATATGCGAATGTGACAAACATCAGTGGGCCGCCGCTGAACGATAGCTATCATTTTGGCCAGACAATCATTAACAACTTTGGGCGCCCGTACCAGGAGGGGTTTAATACCTACGACGGCTTTTCGGCCTACGGCACAACCGGACGATTCACAATGTATGTTCGCGGAGAGTACCAGTCCTCTCCTTCCGGGCCCGCTTTCCCGCTCGCTGCTCGCGAGACGATATCTACCGTTGATCAAAACCCCTTGCAGCCTGCGTTGCCAGTTCCGTCCGCAAGTCAATTCCGGCTTCTGGACACTTACCTTTCGGCTACCGTGCGTGGCTGGGATTTGTCCTTTGGCAAACAGAGCCTGTGGTGGGGCCGCGGAGTGGGCGGGGCGCTGATGTTGAGCGACAACGCTGAGCCCATGTATATGTTCCGGGCCAGGCCGATTGAATCCTTCGAGCTTCCCTGGATCTTCAGCTGGCTTGGTCCGATGAAAACGGACTTTTTCTTCGGCAAGCTTTCCGGGAACGACTTCCCGCCGCGGCCCTTGATCCATGGAATCAAGATTACCGCGAAGAGGACGCGAAATTTGGAAGCGAGCTTCGTCTACACGACTGAACTGGGAGGCGTGGGCCGCGCGCTGACGAGTGCCGCGATCATCAACAGCTTCATCAGCTTCAAATCCTCCGACTTATATCCACCCAGCCGCAATCCGGGGAAGCGCACCATCGGTGCGGATTTCTCTTATTCACTGCCGCATGTCCGCGATTGGATGCAGTTTTACGCGAACGGATTGTTGCCGGAGGATAATCCGACGACCGTGGATAACAGCACGTCGCCTATATACATTTGGGAAAGACTCGCCATACGTTCGGGGATTTACATGGCGCGGCTTCCCCATTTGCCGAAGTTGGATTTTCGAGCAGAAGCTGTATATACAGATCCGCCTACGGATCGAAGTCGATTCGGGGAGTATATTTATTGGAATGATTATTACCACGATTTGTACACGAATAAAACGAACCTCATTGGAGACTGGGTAGGACGACAAGGGATGGGCTTTCAGGGCTGGAGCACGTATTGGTTCACTCCCAAGAATTCAGTTCAATTTTCATACCGGCACGCGAAGGTCGATAGCGACTTCATCCCAAGCGGAGAAACAATCAACGACGGTTCCGTTAAAGTGAATTTGCAAGTGCGGTCCGAATGGAGTCTGTCGGCCTCCGTGCAATATGAAAAGTGGCTCGCGCCGATTTTGGCGCCGGCTGCGCAGACCAACTGGACTTCCTCCGTCCAGATTCAATTTACTCCGCATTCATGGGGCTGGTAGATGAAAGATTTTCTAAAAATTTCGGAACGGCGCCGATCGGAGAAGCAATGAGCGAGCCTGTCCGGTCCCTGGCACGAGAGACACGCCCTCGCGAGGATATCGCTACCGTGTATCCGGAAGTCGAAAAGATCCAGACCGGGAGCCACGAACAGGAGCTTCATCGCGCTCGCTCGGTGGCTTCGCAGCGCATGGTCTGGGAACATCGGCAATTTATATTCCGGGCCACCGTGATAGGCATGTTGCTATCCGCGCTGGTTGCTTTCTTGATTCCGAAGCGGTTCGAGGCGACAGCGCGATTAATGCCTCCCGATCAGGGAAACTCCGGCATGGGATTGGCCATGATGGCGGCGGCAAGCGGCAGTGCAGGTTCCCAAATCGGTTCGGGCCAACTTGGCTCGAGCTTAGGTTCCATGGCTGGAGACCTGTTGGGTCTGAAAAATTCTTCCGACCTATTTATTGGGGTTTTGCAAAGTCGGACCGTACTGGACGATGTGATCAATAAATTTGATCTCAAAAAAGTCTATTCCGACCGCCTGATCGAAGATGCGCGGGACGATTTGCAAAAAAATACGACGGTCACAGCGGATCGCAAGAGTGGAATCATTGAGATTCAAGTCGTGGATAAGAGTCCCACGCGAGCCGCGGCGATTGCGGGCGAATACATCAGCCAGCTGAACCAGGTGGTCGTCAGACTAAACACATCCTCGGCCCATCGCGAACGCGAGTTTTTGGAAGGCCGGTTGGTTCAAGTTAAACAGGACCTCGAAACTGCCGAGGAGAACTTTAGCCAGTTCGCCACGAAGAACACCGCGCTCGATATTCCGACGCAAGGAAAGGCAATGATTGAGGCAGCCGCGACCTTGGAGGCCGAATTAATTTCCGCTCAGACGGAACTCGAGGGTCTAAAGCAAGTGTATGCGGACGGGAACGTAAGAGTTCGCGCTGTCCAGGCTAGGATCGACGAACTTCGCCGCCAACTTGAGAAAAATTTGGGCGGCAAATCCGCCAGCGCAAGTACAGCCAACGGACAAAATGGACAATCGCTTTATCCGACCATACACGAACTGCCCGCCCTGGGCGTCGGTTATGCCGACCTGTATCGGAACACGAGGATCCAAGAATTAGTTTTCCAGACATTGACCCAACAATATGAACTCGCAAAGGTCCAGGAAGCAAAAGAAACACCCAGCGTCAAAGTTCTGGATTCTCCCGATGTGCCGGGTAAGAAATCATTTCCTCCAAGGCTCTTGATCGTCGCGATTGGCGCGATGCTTGCCATGGCGGGGAGCATTTCGTGGATTTTTGGCAAACAGGCCTGGGACCAAACCGAGCGGGAAGATCCCCAGAAAGTTCTTGCGCAAGAAGTGATTCAGACGGTCGAATCCCGCCTGGGTTGGGTAGCGACGAATGGTTCTAGCGGGCACTCTATGACCAGCAGATTTTGGAATCGTTTTCGCCGAAGTAAGGAAAATAGGAAGCCTGAGCTTTAGGCTAATTGTCCGTAGACGATTAAAAGGAAAAGGGTTAAGTCACAAACGCCCTGTGAGTGACGGGGCGGAGCTGTAGATACTGGTCGGAGAGTGAGAGCGTGGCAACCCACATCGCACATGAGACTCAGTTAACTCCTGGCGATGAGTCGGCCATGAATTATTTGGCACCGCACTGGTATGCGGCATATACAAGTGCGAATCACGAAAAGCGTGTGGCGGAGCAGTTGGCTCAAAGATCCGTGGAGCATTTCTTGCCGCTCTACGAAACGGTCCGGCGTTGGAAAGATCGGCGAGTTCGCCTGCAATTCCCTCTATTCCGCGGATATGTTTTTGTGCGGCTCGCGCTCCGTGACCGCTTGCAAGTCTTGCAAGTTCCGGGAGTTTCCAGGCTCATTGGATTTAAAAGCGCTCCCACGCCTCTGAAGGAACAGGAAATCGAGGCGCTGAAAAAGGGTTTGCTGTATGGATTGCATGCAGAGCCGCATCCTTTCCTGACCGCCGGCCGGAGGGTGCGGATAAAAGCTGGTCCATTCGAGGGAATGGAGGGAATACTCATCCGTAGAAAAGGAAAATTGCGCCTTGTTCTGTCGATTGATGTGATCTTGCGGGCTATTGCCGTCGATGTCGATGTTGTCGACGTGGAGCCGGCAGTTCAAAGTGGCCCATTATGACAAATAGAATGAGGAGCATATTGGTGGTGAATTCCTTTTGAAGGTCGAACCCGAACAGATCGAGGTATTCGAGACGGTCGGTGTCAGCGCGGTAGCAGCGGAACAAGGTTCTCGATTTTCCGCTCTTGCTCGTGATGTCGCCACAATGGGTGTGAGTACGGTGATCGGAGCCGTATTCAATACTTTGCTGGTTTTCTTGATCCCTCGACTGATTAGCGTAGAAGACTTCGGGTACTGGCGGCTGTTCTTGCTTTATTCGAGTTATGCAGGTTTCATGCATTTTGGATTTGCCGATGGAGCGCTGCTGCGCTGGGCCGGAAGGCCGCTGGAGGAGTTTTGTAATGAAATCCTACCTTCGATAAAATTCGTATTTTGGCAGCATCTGGCATTGCTCACTCCTGCATTTTTGATTGTTGCTGTCTTCGCTCCTTCGCGCCTGAAATTCATTGCCATCGCGATCATGATCTTCGCTGTGGTAATAAATTTAGCCACCGTATTGCAAAATAGCCTGCAGGCAGCAAGGCAATTTAAACCGGTGGCTCTGGCGACGGCGGCAAGCACAGGGTCGTTCTTAATTCTAGCGTCACTCTGGCAGCTTCGGGCGGATCATAGCTTTCGCGCACTGATCGTCCTCTATTGTGTCTCCTGGGCATTTGTGTTGGTTTACCTTTGGACTCGTGTTAGGCCGATACGAAACCTTCGCTCTACGGATTCCGCGTGGTCGCTCGGAAAGAGGTACATACTACTTGGCTGGCCGATCATGCTGGCCAGCGGCGGCCTCGGCGTCGTGCAGTCGGCCGATCGAATCATCGTGAGTTTAGCCTTGCCGATCCGTGATTTTGCAAAGTACAGCCTTGCCTCGAGCATGATGTCCGTTCCAGTGACGGCGATTGCGGCTGTTTATTGTGTGTTTTTCTCACATGTCGCGGCGGTCGAACACGAAGGGCGCGCGAGAGTCTACGGGCATGCTTCGAGGTTTCTGTTGTTGGCTTGGAGCCTGCTTCTGCCTTACTTCTTCGGTTTGGAAGTTTTCATCCGCTGGTTCCTGCCCAAGTATCTTACGTCACTGCCCGTTGCCGGAATTCTTGTTCTCGGTGTTATTTTTGTCGCCGGGATACAG
>PMOP01000218.1 GCA_003161495.1 Acidobacteriota bacterium
CAGGCCGGCGGCGGCACGGTGCACTACGGCACGCTTTCCTGGCGCATGCACGAAGACGATTTCCGCGCGCGCTCGCAAACCATCGAACGCTACGGCGCGTCGGCCATCCCGCAGGATTCCTCTTTGGCCGATTGGCCGCTTTCTTATGCCGATCTCGAGCCGTACTACGATCAAGCCGAATATGAGCTTGGCGTTTCCGGCCAGGCAGGAAATTTACAGGGCCGCAAAATCAGCGGCGGAAATATTTTTGAGGCCCCGCGAAAACGCGACTATCCGCTGCCTGCATTGCTGGACGATCAATCGGGCGTGCTGTTCGCAGACGGCGCCCGCAAGCTGGGCTATCATCCATTCTCTTCGCCGCGCGCGATTCTTTCCCAGCCCTACAACGACCGCCCCAACTGCACCTACTGCGGCTTTTGCCAGTCGTTCGGATGCCACGTCGGTGCGAAGTCCAGCATCCTGGTTACAAAACTTCCGGAAGCGGACGCCACCGGCAATTTCAAATTGCTGACCGGCACCATGTGCTACTTCGTGAAGACCGACAACAGCGGGCGCGCCACTGGCGTGTCTTATTACGGCCCCGATGGATCGGACAACGCCATCGAAGCGGAAATTGTGATTCTTGCTCCCTTCATTTACGACAACACGCGCCTGCTGCTGCTCTCGAAGACCGATAAATTCCCCAACGGCCTGGCCAATTCCAGCGGGCAGCTGGGCAAGCACGTCATGGCTCACATCATGGCCAAAGTATTCGCGGCGTATGATGACCGATTCGTAAACATTTACATGGGCCCCAGCGCGCAGAAGCACACCATCGACGATTTCAATGCCGATAATTTTGACCACAGCGGCGCGGGCTTTATTCGCGGCGCGCAAATTTCCGTCTCTCCCGCGGATCTCGAAGCCGGCCCGATCGGCACGGCCATGAGCATGGATCCGCCTCCGGGCACGCCCAAGTGGGGAGCGGCGTACCGCGATTTCCTCTCGAAATACTTTACGCGCTACGCCGCCATCAATGCCCAGACTGAGAATCTCGCCTACGCCGATCAGACCATCGACCTCGATCCCAACGTGCGCGATCAATACGGCATGCCCGCACCGCGCGTGACCTACGATTGGCGGCGGCCCAACGAACGCGCGCGCGTCGAATTCCTGATGCAGAAAATGGAAGGAATCGGCCACGCCATGGGCGCGACCAAAGTATGGCGCGGCGCGCTAAGTCCGGGCGCCCCGGGAGCGCACCATGAAGGCGGCACGCGCATGGGCAACGATCCAAAAACTTCCGTGGTGAATCGCTACGGCCAGACGTGGGACATCCCGAACCTTTTCGTGATCGGCAGTTCCACATTTCCGTCCATGAGCGGTTTTAATCCCACGCTCACCATTCAAGCGCTGGCCTACATGAGCGCAGAGGCGATCGTGAAACGCTATAAGAGCAGGCCCGGCCCGCTGGTTTAAGCTGGATCGCTCCCAAAATATATATTTCAGTTATTTTTCAAACGCGATCTGTGTGCGCGAGATTTGGTGGCGCCGGCGTCCCGCCGGCGGTTTTGCGCTGAGACACAGGCAAGAAAAACCGCCGGCGAGACGCCGGCGCCACCAAGACATTGTGTCAGTGTGTCGAAGCTGTGGGCTTTGCAAATGGGTCCGGACCAGAAGGCGTGGCCGGAGTGAATGGCGCAGTAGTGCTCTGCGCAACCGATGCAACAGGGAACAGCCCGTAGAGGTCCAGGTGCCCTGCAAGCGTTTCCGCTTCCTGCCCGTGAATGAGTATTTTTAGTTGACGGATACCGGACACATTCGCGCCCAGAGTTTGTGTGATGGATTGCACGGCAAGCTGCTCGCTCAATATTCCCGACGGCATTGTGGATGAAATTTCATCGGAAAAATCCGCTATAGCCGTTCCGTCCGGCTGAAGATAGAAAGCCAGGAGGCTCGCCTCGGCAGGCAGCGTCCTACTCTCTGCAGAGGGTGCCTTTGCGATCAGCGCAATGAGCAATTGCTTGGAGCGCTCCACGCGATCCGCAGAAAGCGGAAGTTGGATGGCAGTGGCCTCCAGCGAACCCGGAGAACTCGCCGAAAGCCAGTACATCTGCGCCTGCACTTGCACATCGGTGGGAGTCGAGATGGGTTCCTGCATCACTTCGCGGCGCGCCTGCTCATCGGTCTTGGGAACGCTCTGCAGCCGCTGCATGGCTCGGCGCAATCCTGGCAGCGTGATGAGACCCGCCACAACCATCACCGCGAGGATTACGATCGTCGTCTTGAGCCCCTTTGACAACGCCTTACCTGCCTCCCGATTCATAGATTGTTCGAAACGCGGCCACCGCGCGAGCGACTCCATCCGCCAGTCCGGGTCCCATTTGATCGAGCGCACTGCGGTTCGCAACGCTTACGCTGGATACCTCTATTGCCACAGCTGGCGCTCCCAGGGTTCGCAATTGCCGCACCGGCGCTTCGAACGGAGTCTCCGACGATCCACGAAAACGCTGCCCCATCTGAATCTGGATCAGTTCGGCCAGCCTGCGGCTCTGATCGATAAAACCAAATTGCGCGCGGTCCCACGGCAAAAGTCCCCCGCGCGGAACGGCGGCCCCGCTAGGCGGCATTGCGACTTTTTGCATGGAATACACGCGCACCGTTCCGGGCTGCCCCGTGGATGAAACATGCAGGGTGATAAAAATGTGGCCGCGCTGCGCGTTTGCCATTTTGGAACGGTCGTCGAAGGAAGGGTCGTCATTGGCCTGGCGCGTGAGGATTACGCGCAATCCCTGGGCCTCCAGGGAAATCCGCAGCAGCCGCGCAAAGCCCAGCGTTACGTCACTTTCCGCGATGCCCCGCAGGCCTCGCGCGCCCTGGTCCGCGCCGCCATGGGCAGGATCCAGCACCACAACGGACAGCGTTTTTTGCGGCGCGCTCGGTGGTTCCGCGGCAGGCTGCGTTTGCGGTGGAAGTGTCTGCGCCGGGATCGTCTGCGCCGGAACCGCGGGCGACGATTGCGGAGCTGGCTGCCCCGGCGCCGAGGTCTGCGACGCGGGCGCCTGCGCCGAAAAAGCCTGGGCAGCCGCAATCATGCATACGAAAATTAGGTAAATCGATTTGCCGGGCACTCCTCCGAGGATACCAGAATCGTTCCAATCGTGAGAGATAGGTCGCACAGTTTTTCACTTGTTGACAAGTTTGTAGCTCGCCTCTTCAGAGGCGAGGGTTATTGGCCACTCGTGCAGAAATCCCCGCCCGCCGAGGCGGGCTACAGCGAATTCAGCACCAAAAGCACGGACTCGGATGCAGCTAAATGAATTCCGACCAAACCCTGTGCCTCTAAGTGGCAATATTCGGACTTGATCGCATTTCATTTTCTTTTCCTCACGACTTCTTTACGCAGCGCTCTTCATATTCATAGTACGACAGGCCGCCGTCGCCGTCGCGAGCGGCAAATGCAATTCCACTGAATTTGTGAGTTGAGGAGAATATTGCATGAAATCCGCTGCTTCATTTCCAACAGCGATCATCAAGGTTTTTCTTGCGGCGGGTCTCGTGTTTGCGATTACGCCCGCAGGCGCAGCGTTTGGCCAGTCCACCCCTCCGCCCGCGGGCGTGACGGGAGACACCGGGACCAGCACGGATTTATACATCATGATGGGATCCGATTTCGTCCGTCCCGGCCTCGTTCCCAAGGCTAATTACAATATTGGCATCGGCCATACCTTTGGATTCATGAAGAAGGACCCCTTCGGCGACGAACTCACCTTTGCCTACACCTATGAGGATGGGGGCAGCGGCTTCTGGCATTCACAATTCGGTTCGCACACGGAAAGTTTTGGAGTTATGAAAAATTTTGGGTTGCCGAAGACAAAAGTGGTTACCGGCTATACTTGGATTCAAGGCGGAATCAGCACATTCACAGGAAATCTGAAATTGCAGAATCATTTCTACAACGGCGAATCCCTGGGCGCGGTCGTCCATTTCAACAATTTCAATTCGATCTGGATTCAGGAAACTTTCAATAAAATCATCAGCGTTCCCTGGTATACGACCACAAGCATTGGTTTTACGAGGAGTTGGTAGGATGTATTTGGCGCCCCCGGAAAATGCGACGGGCGCCCTGAGATATGCCACTGAAGCTTTTTGTCATTCCGAGCGGAGCGAGGAATCTCTCATTCTTTTCGTTGGTGTAAACCTAAGAGAGATTCCTCGCTCCGCTCGGTTCACTGTGAACGTTCACCGTGAACGGAATGACAAAATAAACTGCTATTT
>PMOP01000412.1:0-2969 GCA_003161495.1 Acidobacteriota bacterium
ACCGGGAACACATTGAGGCGATAGTAGAGATCGCTGCGAAATTCCTTCTGCTTCACCATGCTCGACAAATCCCGGTTGGTCGCAGCCACCAGACGAACATCCACCCGGTGAGTCCGAGTGCTGCCTAAGCGCTCGAACTCCTGCTCCTGCAAAACGCGGAGCAATTTAGGTTGCAGTGCCGAAGGAATATCGCCTACTTCATCCAGAAAAAGGGTTCCTTTGTCAGCTAGTTCGAATCGGCCGATCTTTTGCGCGATGGCTCCGGTGAATGCGCCCTTCTCATGGCCAAACAGCTCGCTTTCCAATAGATCGAAGGGAATGGCCGCACAATTCAGTTTTACGAACGGGCGTCCGCACCGCGAGCTGATGTTGTGAACCGCGCGAGCAATCAGTTCCTTGCCGGTGCCGGTTTCTCCCTGGATCAAAACAGTGGAATCGGTGGGCGCCACCAGTTCGACTTGCGCGAACACAGATTCCAGTGCCGCGCTGCTGCCCACGACCTGTTCGAATCTGCGCGGATTACGGTCATGGTCGCTGAATTCCGATCTTTCGAAAGCCTCCGCATAAACCGCCATTGAGGACCTCCTGCGAACTGGGGGCTGCCGTTCCGGGCCGGGGCTCAACTTTCCATTGCTGCGCGGACACTTTCGAGCAGGATTTCCTCGTCGAAGGGTTTTGAGAGGAACTCCACCGCGCCTGCTCGCAACGCTTGCATGCGCATTTTTTCATCGCCGTGCGCTGTAATGAAGATGATCGGAATTTTGCACCGCTCAGCGTTCAGTTTAGCTTGCAGTTCCAAACCTGACATTCCGGGCATGCGGATATCGGCAATCAGGCAGGAAGTTTGGTGTTGTTGGCCTGACTTCAGGAATTCCTCCGCCGAAGCAAACGCTTGCGCCGGGAATCCGACTGCTTTCAGCAGGCCGTCGAGTGCGTTGCGCATCGAATCATCGTCGTCGACAATCGCAACTAATTTGGTCTTCCTTTGGGTAATCATGATACGAAATTACGAGGTCTTGGAAAGCGGCGCAATTATACGTTGGTATAAGGGACTCATACCGATCTGATTGGCAAAAGGCAGACAAAGATTGGACTACATTTACGAAAATACTAAGACTACTTCTTGCTGGCCGGGAGCTCGAGTTTTGCCGCCATTCTGACCAATTCCGCCAGTGACTCAGCTTTCATCTTTCGCATCACGTGCCCGCGATGGATCTTCACTGTGATTTCACTGGTTCCGAGATCGGATGCTATTTGCTTATTGAGCATGCCCGAAACCACCAGGCCCATGACCTCCCGTTCACGTGGGGTCAACGACTCGTAGCACTTTCGCAATTCGGCGCCTTCGCTTTGTTGTTGGCGCGACGCCCGGTCGCGATCCAAAGCCTGGTGAATCGCATCCAGCAAATCCTGGTCACGAAAAGGTTTGGTCAGGAACTCCACCGCGCCGGATTTCATTGCCTTTACCGTCATCGGGATATCTCCATGCCCGGTGATGAAGATGATAGGAATAGGAACGCCCTCGTCAGCCAACTGGCGCTGAAAGTCCAGGCCGTTCACGCCAGGAAGTCTCACATCCAGAATCAGGCAACTGGGCGCATCCGGCCGCTTGCATCGTAGGAACTCTTGTCCTGTCCTGAAGGCTTCCGACCGCAAGCCTACCGATTTCAAAAGGCCTTGGATCGACGCACGTATGCCGGCATCGTCGTCGATAACGAAAACCATGGCAGCGGCTTCGGGGGTCATTCGCGTGTCTCTATCGAGGAGGGCAGGGTGAAGGAAAAGCTTGCGCCGCGAGATGAGGCGGCAGCTGCCCACAAACGCCCGCCGTGCGATTCAACGATGGAGCGGCTGATCCGAAGTCCCATGCCTGTTCCATGAAGTTTGGTGGTAAAAAAGGCATCAAAAATGCGTTCGGCCTGCTGTTCGGGCAATCCTGCGCCGGTGTCGCTGACCGACACAATAAGTTGCTCGTCATCGGCCTGGTTCGATTTGATGGCGAGATCACGCGCCCCATCCACCTCCTTCATCGCATCGATGCTGTTCATGATGAGGTTCATCAGCACCTGCTGCAATTGCACGCGATCTACCATGACGCGGGGAAGGCCCGCAGCCAGATCCGTGCGAAATGATATGGAATATCGCAATGCCTCGGTTTGCAGGAGGACAACCATCTCTCGAATGACTTCGTTTACATCAACTAACTCGCGTTGCGTATCGCCTTTCTTGAAAAGTGCGCGAATTCGGCTGACGATTTCGGCCGCACGCGTCCCATCTTTCACGATTCGCATGGCAGCATCACGCGCCTCTTCGACGTTGGGGGTGCTGGCGGCGAGCCAGCGTATACAGGTATTGGCGTTGGTGACAGCGGCTGCAATCGGTTGATTCACTTCGTGCGCCACGGAGGCAGTTAACTCTCCCATGGTGGTCACACGGTTGAAGTGTGCGAGATCCGCTTGTGCCTGGCGCAATCTCTCGCGCTCTTCCTCCGCCCGCTTGCGTTCGGTTACGTCAATTACGCTGCCAACAAATTCAATGAGCTCGCCGGATGGGCTCAGAACAGGATGGCCAACCGCGTGGATATCTCTAATCTCCCCGCCGGGATGAACAATTCGGTAATTCATCTCGAACTCCGACTGCTCACGCCGTGCCGTCTCGGCTACTTCTCTTACCCTGGCTTGATCATCCGGATGGAGGCGTTGAAGAAATGTTTCGAATCGCGGCTTTCCACCGTGCGGGTCGAGACCCAGCACGCGGTAGCATTCTTCGGACAAATACTTGATCTCGCCCGTATCAGGGGGCCATGCCCAACTGCCCGTGTGGCTGAGCCTCTGCGCTTCCGCCAAATAGGCCTGGCTTTGCCGAAGCGCACCCTGGGTCAGCTTTCGTTCAGAGTTCTCCGCGCGCAATTCCTCGTTGGTTCTCTCAAGTTCCTGAACATTTGTACTCAGATCATCCCGCGCCCGCCT
>PMOP01000412.1:3021-4557 GCA_003161495.1 Acidobacteriota bacterium
TCGTGACTCCGAGCAAACCCTGCCGGAAGCCGCCGAACCAGGCGCTGAATATGATGGCGCAGAAAAACACCGATGCGAAGGCCTCGGAATGCCAGAAATGCCACAACAACCATGCGACGATGACCGCTGAGGCAACCGAAAAAAGCGTGACGGCATACTTCACGCTGGAAGGGGGGGTGGTCCACCAATTCGCTTTAGACATCGCCATATTTTCGATTCATCGAGATAGTTATTTCTCCTTCTTGTTATCACGTTTGTGTAATCATGACAACTCGCCCACCTCTTACCCCGCTCACTCGCAGTGCTGAAAAACTCATCTCGTCAGAGCCGTCTGGCACCGGCAATCAACGTTCAATTTAGGCGCTCCTCAAACACAGTGCAGTTAGAGCCCCATCCAGATGAACAGACGGATGTCAACACACCGACAGATTTGCATGACGACTGATATGGCAAGGGGGTTTGAGAATTTTTGCATCTCTCATGGACACAGCCACTTACGTTTAATTTGCGCGGCATAAGTTTCTGGCACGGTTCTTGCTTTATAGAAAGTTGGTTATTGAATGATCGAATAACGAGGAGTGAACAATCATGGATACATTTCGAGCAACCAGTCTAAACGAAGTCTCCGACAGCAATTTGATTTTGGCCACGAAGAGCGGGGACACAGGGGCTTTTGACGAATTATTTTTGCGTTACAAACGGAAAGTTTTTGCCGTGGCGCAGCGGATTGTTAACAACCGGGAGGACGCCGAAGACGTTGTCCAGGAGAGTTTTCACAAGGCTTTCCTTCACCTCGGCACGTTCCAAGAAAAATCGCGTTTCTCGACTTGGCTCACGCGAATCGCAATGAACGAATCCTTCATGGTGCTGCGCCGGAGAAAGAGATCTCTAGAAGTGTCACAAGAAAGCGCTGCTAACGATGAGAAGTCCATCGCGGCAACGTTCGTTGACCAGGGTCCCAACCCGGAACAGTCCTACTGGCACCAGGAGCGCGAGAAATTCCTGGCGGGTGCGATCGATCGCTTAAGTCCAAAGCTTCAAAGCACGATTCTGCTGTACGACATTAAAGAATATTCTGTCAACGAAACGGCCCAGATTTTAGGCCTAACCATTGCCGCAGTGAAGTCACGTCTGAATCATGGCCGCGAGAAATTGCGTGGAAAAATGAATCCCGAGCTCCTGCAAGGAAGTCCACACGACGGGGTCCATGGAAACATGGGGGTGCTGGGGTACGAAGCGGAGCGCTTTGCCGAAAACCACGCATAGTCAGGAACACAGCAAACTGGGGTCCGCAACGGCGCAAGCATGGGGAGCCACTGGTCGTGCGCTGATCGCGGGATATGTGGATTCGTATACCCTGCTGAACTTTGGAGTTTACGCCTCGTTCATGAGCGGGAACACCACCTCTGCCGGTTTACATCTCGGACAGGCGAGCGCCGCCGCGGCAGCGCATAGCTTGCTTCCGATTCCATTTTTTGTTTTCGGCATCTTCGTGGGGACACTGCTTGTATATGCCGGCCGTCGTCCCGGACCGGC
>PMOP01000412.1:4573-5349 GCA_003161495.1 Acidobacteriota bacterium
AGCACCGCTATGGGCATCCTGAATATTTCCATAACTCAGGTAGGCGGGCAGTCCGTGGGGCTTGGCTATGTGACCGGAGACTTGAACAATCTGGGCCAGCAACTCGCGTTAGGTATTAAACGCGCGCCCCTCCAACAAACGCCAGGCTCCTGGGACACTCACTGGCTGCGCGCCGCCCTTTTGGCCGGAATATGGACTGCCTTTTTTGCGGGAGCGATTGCCGGAGCAGCTTTGGCGCCTCGCTTGGCCCATTGGACCTTGCTGCTGCCCGTCATCCTGTTGATGATTTTCGCTCTGCTGGAAAACTGACTCCATGTCTAAATGTTGACAATCATTCAATTCGTTGGACTCTTCGTCCGTAACTGCATGCGCTTATTTGCCGTCACACCCCCGTAGAAGCCTCTGTTTTCAATTGTTTCCTCAATATTTTCGCATGGCCGACACAATGGCATCCGGACTGCAGTGTCAGGATTATAAGAGATCGGGTTTGTTCGCGCAGTCCGGAACCGTCGGACGGAAAGATTGAGGGTGTGAGTCATGTGGATCGTTCGACTTGCATTGCAGCGGCCCTACACCTTCGTGGTGATGGCCATCCTCATTGTGATCATGGGGACGCTCGCAATCGTTCGAACTCCCACCGATATTTTTCCGAACATCAACATTCCGGTGGTCAGCATTATCTGGAATTACAACGGCTTAGTTCCAGATGATATGGCGGACCGGATCGTCAGCGTAACAGAACGAGCTCTCACCACAACCGTCGATAATATCGAGCA
>PMOP01000412.1:5373-7949 GCA_003161495.1 Acidobacteriota bacterium
CAGCTCAGGCAATTGCCCCCCGGAACGACGCCGCCCTTGATTCTCGCTTACAGCGCGTCAAGCGTGCCGGTCCTGCAATTAGCCCTTTCCGGCCAAAATCTTTCGGAACAGGAACTAAACGACTATGGCCTGAATTTCATTCGGACGCAGATCATTACAGTGCCAGGCGCATCTGTTCCGTACCCTTACGGCGGAAAACAACGCCAGGTGCAGGTGGACCTGAATACCACGGCATTGCAGTCGAAGGGTCTGTCCGCACTGGATGTCGTGAATGCCATCAGCGTACAAAATTTGATCCTGCCCACTGGAACGTCGAAAATCGGCTCCAGAGAATACGATGTTTCCATCCCTAACGCAGCGCCGCAAACGATCGCCGACTTGAATCGCATTCCGATCAAGTCCATCGGCGGCACTACCATTTACGTCAAGGATGTCGCCTGGGTGCGGGACGGATTTCCTCCGCAAACAAATATCGTGCGGGTGAACGGGCAGAGGTCGGTACTGTTGACGATTCAAAAGGCAGGCGATGCTTCGACACTGAACGTGATCTCGGGCATCAAGGCGATCCTCCCTCAAATTAAAGCGTCGGTTCCACCTCAGCTGCAGATATCTCCTCTCGCGGATCAATCGATATTTGTCCGCGGCGCCATCAGCGGGGTTGTCCGGGAGACTCTGATCGCTGCCTGCCTGACGGCATTCATGATTCTCACCTTCCTGGGCAGTTGGAGAAGCACGATTATCATTGCGACCTCCATACCACTGGCGATTCTCACTTCCATCATCGTGTTCAGCGCCATGGGTGAAACGATCAATATCATGACGCTTGGAGGCCTCGCCCTGGCCGTTGGAATTCTGGTCGACGATGCCACGGTAGAGGTCGAAAACATCAATCGCAATCGCGAAGCAGAGCCGGATAAGGATATGGACGAAGTGGTGCTCGAGAGCGCTTCGCAAATCGCCACACCCGCTTTCGTTGCCACGCTTTCGATCTGCATTGTGTTTGCTCCCATGTTTTTGTTGTCCGGCGTGGCTCGTTATCTCTTTGTGCCGCTCGCCGAGGCGGTTGTTTTCGCCATGTTGGCTTCGTATCTGCTCTCACGGACGATTGTTCCGACCATGGCGAAGTACCTTTTGCGCGGCGATAAAAAAGAAGGGAAGGATTCCGCCCCCAGCCGCAATCCTCTGGTGCGATTTCAAAAGGGTTTTGAAGCAGCCTTTGAACGATTTCGAGTGAGTTACCGTGGGCTGATGGAGAGTTGCCTTCAGCACAGGACTGCTTTCCTGATTGCTTTCTTCGCGTTCTGTCTTGGTTCACTCGGAATTCTGATCCCTTGGCTGGGCCGGGACTTCTTCCCAAGTGTGGACAGCGGAACTTTCAAACTTCATGTGCGAGCCCCCACTGGAATGCGCATTGAGGATACCGCCGACCTTTGTGACCTTGTGGAACGATCGATCCGCCAGCAGATTCCGGCGGCTGAAGTTCACAACGTCATTGACAACATCGGCCTGCCCTACAGCGGCATCAACCTCTCGTACAGTAATTCCGCTCCCGTGGGAACATCGGACGCCGACATTCTTGTAACTCTAAACGCCAATCACCATCCCACGGATAACTATATTCACCAACTACGTCTGAACCTTCCGAAAGAGTTTCCGGGCGTTACATTCGCTTTCTTGCCGGCGGACATGGTCGGTCAGATCCTGAATTTCGGATTGCCCGCTCCAGTCGATGTGCAGGTTGTGGGCAACAATATCGAAGGGAACCGGCTCTATGCGGACGTGTTACTCGAAAGACTGAGGTCCGTTACTGGAACGGCTGACCTGCGAATCCAACAGCCCTTCGATGAGCCATATTTGCGCTTCAGAGTCGAACGGACAAAAGCCGAAGAACTTGGATTCACCGCCCATGACATTGCGCAAAACCTCTTAGTCTCTCTAAGCGGCAGTTTCCAAACTTCACCGACGTTTTGGGTTGACCCAAAAAACCACGTTAGCTACCAAATCGCGACTCAAACGCCGCAATACCGCGCAGACACATTGCAAGCGGTGGAGAACATTCCGATCACGGGCACCGATCCGGCGACTCCCCCCTCACTCATGGCTAGCCTAGTTTCCATGCAACGCGGAACGGGCAGTGCGGTCGTTTCCCATTACAACATTGAACCGGTGATCGATATTTTCGGATCGGTCACCGGGCGTGACCTGGGCGGCGTGGCAGGCGACATCAACAAGATCATTGATGGCATGCGGCCACAATTGCCCCGCGGTTCTCGAGTGGTTGTTCGGGGACAGGTTCAGACCATGAAGTCGTCTTACATCGGCCTCCTTAGCGGGCTGGCGTTCTCGATCGTGCTCGTGTACCTGCTAATCGTCGTCAACTTTCAGTCCTGGCTGGACCCTTTCATTATGATTTCCGCACTCCCAGCCGCCCTGGCGGGGATTGCCTGGTTCTTGTTCTTAACGCACACGAATCTGAGCGTCCCCGCTTTGATGGGAGCCATCATGTGCATGGGCGTGGCCACCTCCAACAGCATTTTGGTCGTGAGCTTTGCCACGGAACAAATGGAGGCGGGAAG
>PMOP01000094.1:0-1325 GCA_003161495.1 Acidobacteriota bacterium
GTTTTCTTGCCGTAATCGTTGACGTACCAGCCGGAGCCCTTGAACTGGATCGAGGGAGCCGTGATCACGGACTCGACTTTGCCTCCGCAGTGCGGACACTTCTTCAGGTGCGGCCCGTTCACGTTTTCAATCTTGTCGGTGTGGCGCTTGCACTTGAGGCAAGCGTATTCGTAGAGCGGCAATTCAGGTCTCCTTCAAACGCCGAATGGAATCCGTTATCTTATCACGATGGACGGCCCGGAACATTGTCCCTCTCACGTTATCGTGAGAGTTCCAATCCTCACCGGCTGTGCCGCGCCAACGCGTGCTAAACTCGCTGCAATGAGGAATGCACAATGACGGATGTGCAGGACAATTCACCGACGGGCTGTCTGTACCTGGTGGCGACGCCGATCGGCAACCTCGAAGATATTACGCTGCGCGCGCTGCGCGTGCTGAAGGAAGCGGACCTGATCGCCTGCGAAGATACCCGCCAGACGCAGAAATTGCTGCAGCACTATGCGATTCACAAGGAGATGGTCAGCTACCACGCCCACAATGAGCTGATGCGCGCGCCCGAACTCGTGATTCAACTGGAAGAAGGCGCGCAAGTGGCGCTTGTCAGCGACGCGGGCACTCCCGTCGTGTCCGATCCGGGACACAGGCTGGTGGTTCTGTGCCTTCGCCATCACATCCCGGTCGTGCCCATCCCGGGGCCATCGGCCTTTGTGGCTGCGCTCGCGGCTTCGGGCCTGCCCACCGAGGAATTTCTGTTTGTGGGATTTCTGCCGCCGCGAGCGGGCGCACGCAGAAAAAAACTCGACGCTCTGAAATCCGAACCGCGCGCGCTCGTGCTCTATGAGGCGCCGCACCGGCTCGCAGAAACGCTTTCCGATGCCGCGGACATTCTCGGATCGCGCCAGGCGGTGGTGGCCCGGGAAGTCACCAAGATTCACGAGGAATTTCTGCGCGGATCTCTCGCCGAGCTTCGCGACGCGGCGCATAAGCGCGCCCCGCGCGGAGAAATTACGCTGATGATCGGGCCTGCGGTGGAGGGGGAACCGCAGGCGGTTCCCGCGGTGTCGCTCAAGCAGCGCGTCGAGCAACTGGAAGCGGAATCGGGGCTGGACCGCAAGGCGGCGCTGAAACAGGCCGCGCGAGAACGCGGGCTCGGCAAGCGCGATGCCTATAAACAACTTTTGCTGGAACGGTGATCTAGTAGCGCGGGCTTCAGCCTGCGGGGGTCGGCCTTGCAAGGACTAAACCCCGCAGGCTGAAGCCCGCGCTACTGGGAAGTCTCAGGCAATAGTCTGGGCAAAAAAAGCATCGACTCGATCTAGAATTTC